>NZ_JBWBKF010000014.1:0-84634 GCF_057657925.1 Lederbergia sp. B243.17 | reverse complement strand
ATATGATTTGGTGTGGTAACTTAATTTTATCAGAAGTGGTCCTTATCTTTTATGAAAAATAATGAAAGCCGGCGAAATTTTACTCATCGTAAAATTTCGCCGGCTTTTTTCAGATTAGAGGGGGTTTTGTCCCAGCCTCTTCCTCCTACTCACTTTTTAGCATCGTCAAGGAAAGCCTTCCTTTGTCGACATCCACTTTTTCCACCCAGACGGTCACGATATCACCGAGGGAGATGACGTCGAGCGGGTGCTTGACAAAGCGGTTGCTCAGCTTGGAAATATGGACGAGGCCGTCTTCTTTGACGCCGACGTCAACAAAGGCGCCGAAGTCGACTACATTACGGACTGTGCCTTGGAGTTCCATTCCGGGCTTTAGATCTTCCAGCTTCAGAAGATCCTTCTTCAATAGCGGTTTTGGCATTTCATCGCGCAAGTCCCTGCCCGGCTGCATGAGTGATGCTGTGATGTCCTGAAGTGTCATTTCACCAAGACCAAGTTCCTCCGCCGTTTCCTTAAAACGCAAATCGGAAAGTGCATCGATCAGCTTTTGGCTGCCAAGGTCTTCCGGAGTGAGACCGAGCGAACGGAGCAGTTTTTTCACTTCAGGGTAGCTCTCAGGGTGGATCGGTGTTGCATCAAGCGGTTCTGATCCTTCCGGTATTCTCATAAAACCGATTGCCTGTTCATATGTTTTGGCGCCGAGCCGCGGAATTTTCTTCAATTGTTTGCGGTCGGTGAACTTTCCGCTTTCCTCACGCTGACGGACAATGTTATGGGCAATCGTCTTGCTGAGACCGGCCACATGCTGAAGCAAAGATGCGGATGCTGTATTAACGTTCACGCCGACCTGGTTAACCGCCGTCTCGACAACGAAGGAGAGTGATTCGTTCAGCTTCTTTTGTGACACATCGTGCTGGTATTGACCGACGCCTACGGATTTCGGATCGATTTTCACCAATTCCGCGAGTGGATCCTGCAGGCGTCTGGCGATTGAAACGGCACTTCTTTCCTCGACTTGAAGATCAGGAAACTCCTCGCGTGCCAAGTCGGAAGCAGAGTAGACGCTTGCACCCGCCTCATTCACGATGACATAAGCGATGTCCCCTCTTAGCTCTTTAAGTACATCGACAATAAATTGTTCAGTTTCCTGTGAGGCCGTTCCGTTGCCAATAGCGATCATTTCCACTTCGTACTTTTCAATGATCGATTTCACCTGTTCAAATGCTTCCTGCCGTTTTGCTCTAGGCGGATGCGGATAGATCACACCGATATGAAGAACCTTGCCCGTCTCGTCAACGACAGCAAGCTTACACCCCGTCCGGTAAGCCGGGTCGACGCCTAGAACGAGCTTTCCTTTCAGCGGCGCTTGCAGCAGGAGCTTTCTCAAGTTCTCAGAGAAAATGTGGATCGCCTGCTCTTCCGCCTTTTCGGTCAGCTCATTACGGATTTCCCGTTCGATTGAAGGGGCAATCAGGCGCTTGTAGCCGTCAGCAATTGCCTCCTCCACCACAGCAGCTGCCGGAGAGTGGCTTTGACGGATCCATTTCTTGTTGATCGACCGGAGAATTTTCTCAGAGTCAGCCTGTATGGAGACGCGAAGAATATCGTCCTTCTCCCCGCGGTTCAATGCAAGCACACGATGAGGAACAATTCTTTTTACCGGTTCCTCGTATTCAAAATACATTTCGTATACTTTCTTTTCGTCCTTATCAGGATTTTTTGCCGAGGAGACGACTTTTCCGGACTGAAAGGTCTCTTTCCTTACCCACTGTCGAATGTCCGCATCATCTGAGACCTGCTCAGCGATGATGTCTTTTGCACCGGTAAGCGCCTCTTCAGCGTTTGCCACTTCTTTCTCCGCTGAAATGTACTTGGAGGCTTCTTTCCCGATATCTGCCTGTTTCGGAAAAGTTAGCAGCCAGTCAGCCAACGGTTCAAGCCCTTTCTCTTTTGCAACAGATGCTTTTGTTCTCCGCTTTTGTTTATAAGGACGGTAAAGGTCTTCCACGATTTGCAGTTTATCAGCTTTGCGAATGTCTGCTTCCAGTTCATCTGTCAGCTTTCCCTGTTCCTCAATTAGACGGATGACATCAGACTTCCGCTGTTCCAGCGTTTGTATGTAATTCCAGCCTTCCATTATATCGCGTATTTGAACCTCATCCAGCGCCCCCGTCACTTCTTTTCGGTAACGCGCGATGAAAGGGACTGTGTTCCCTTCATTAAGCAGGCCAATGACACTGCGGACCTGTTTTGACTGAAGGCCCAGATCCCGCGCCAGTCCCTTCAGCAATTCTTCCTCCTGGATCATTTCTTTCTCCATAAGGATCCCTCATTTCCTCTAAACTGTCCTTATCATATCGTTTGATGCATCACATTTCCATCCCGGACAAAAATAAAAACCCACTCAGCTTAGAGCAGGCTTCCAATAACAAAGGTCATGTCGTCTGACGAATTCACTTGTTTCTCTTTCAGTTGCTCAGCCAATAATGAAAGTGAACGGCTGTTCCCGAGAATTTCCCGGGTATTCACGTTGATGAATCCATCCGAATGCATCAGGAATCGTGAATTCGGTTCGTATGAATATTTCTGCGTGCGGAATTTTTGCGGTCTTCCTGACAAATACCCCGTGACAGGCATCGGATAAATCAGCTTGCCTGACGGCGTATATAAATAAAACCGGATATTGCCGACGCAGCTGTATTCAAATTCAGACGTACGGAAATCCGCCCGCAGAATCGCCACGGCTGCTCCTCTTTTGCGCAAAAGCACCTTGTTGCAAAAATCCATCAATGTGTCAATGTCTTCCTCGGGGTTTGACCTCACGACGGATGCGACCGCCTGAGAAGCTTCAAACGCATACTTTCCGCTCCCCAGGCCATCAGCTACCACACAGAGGAAATAGTCATCATTGACTGTGAAGTAGTAGCTGTCGCCGCAGAACTCATTACTGTTCTTCGCCGTTTGGAATGCATAGGCCTCCAAGTGATTGTTTTCTAAAAAAATCATAGAGTCGAACTCTCCGTACTCTGTGTTTCAGCATGAATCGCCTCTCGAAGTTTTTTGATCGCTCTTCGCTGCAGGCGGGATACATGCATTTGAGAAATATTGAGCATATCTCCAGCTTCTTTCTGACTCATATTTTCCAGGTATGTATACTGGATGATCATCCGTTCTCTGTCGGTCAATACGTGGAGTACCTTCTCAAGTACAAGACGCTGGTTCACCTTTTCATATCCATCGTCGACTGATCCGACGATGTCAAGCAGCGTGACCGTGCTGCCGTCTGAATCAGCCTCAATCGAATGATCGACGGACAATGCCTGATAACTCTTGCCCATCTCCATCGCTTCCAGGATTTCTTCCTCTGAAACTTCCAGATGTGAGGCGATTTCTTCGATTTTCGGCGAACGCTGAAGCTCGCGGGTCAGGTCTTCAATCGCCGCTTTGATTTTCGGGCCCAATTCCTTAATTCTTCGCGGCACATGGACGCTCCACGTTTTGTCGCGAAGGAAACGCTTGATTTCGCCGATTACAGTCGGAATCGCAAATGCCTCGAACGACTTGCCGAATGACTCGTCGTAGCGGCGGATGGCGCCGAGTAGGCCGATGATTCCGACTTGAAAAATGTCCTCATGATAGGACTTGCCTTTCGAATACTTCCGGGCGATGGATTCAACAAGGTTTTTGTAGTGAAGAACAAGATTGTTCTGTGCTTCTTCGTCCTCATGCTCCTGGTAGGCGCGAATCCATTCATTCACCTCGGTTTTCGAGTGGTCAGGTTGAGATTGTTTCGGCATCACTCTCCACCTGCTCTCCCTCAAGGTACTTGGTCATATGGACCGTTACCCCTTCATTTTGATGAACTTTCACTTCATCCATCAAAGTTTCAATCAAATACAGACCCAAGCCTCCTTCACGAAGAAATTCCACTTGGATATCCTCTTCGTACGGGCCTGTAGCATTGCGGGTTTCACGCAGATTAAAACTTTTCCCGGAGTCTGCCACCATCACTTCCAGGCGGTCAGGATAGAGACCGAAGCCGACAACAACCTCTCCGCCTTCTTCCGATTTGTAGGCGTGCTGGACCGCATTCGTGATCGCTTCGCTCGCTGCAATCTTCAAGTCCTCGATCATGTCGTATGTAAATCCCATTCTGCTGGCAATGCCTGACAGAGAGAGCCTTATGACACCAACATACTCCGGCTTCGCAGGTATCTTCATTTCGATGTAATCAAAAGCTTCACTCATTATACTCCACCCTCTACCTCGGTATTAATGTCCATTACATCTGCCAAACCTGTGATTTCAAACAATCTCTTCAGTCTGTCCGACATGCCGACCAAGATCAGATCTCCTTCATTGGCGCGCAGCATTTTAAAAAGCCCTACAAAAACACCGAGCCCGGTGCTGTCCATATAAGAAACGCCCGATAAATCGATTTTCATGCTGATCTCTTTCTGTTCCGCCTTCTCCATAACAGCTTCCCGCAGCTGCGGTGCCGTATAGGCATCGATTTCCCCGGCGAGTATTACATTCACTTCATTTCCTGTCTCTGACACCTCAATTGAAATGTTCACAAACATCCACCCCTCTAAACCATTTAATGTACTGTTTATCAATACCCCGTTAAAAGGAGGGTCAAACATAAAATTATTCCGTTCTTTTCAAAATAATGAGTGTAAAATCATCCCGGAGTTCAAATTCCTGCAATCTTTCCAAATCTTTGTAAAGATTGGTGACAATTTCCCCAGGCGCAAGGTCGATATATTTTCCGATATAGCCGACAAGATCCTCCCGCTCGATGAACCCTTCGTCTGTCCGGCACTCGGTAACGCCGTCAGACAGCAGAATGATCATGTCTCCGATATCCAAACCGAGCTCGTATTCCTTATACTTCGTCTTTTTGTCAATGCCGAGCAAAAGCCCGCGGCCGCAAATGTCCTTGAATTCCCGCTCGGATGCGTCATAGAAAAAACCCGGCTCATGCCCCGCCGTCGAATAGCGGAACTGACTTTTCCCGGGATCATAGACGCCATAGAACATCGTTATAAACATGCTCGGATCGACATTCTGCTCAACGACCCGGTTCAGGCTCTCCAAAATCATGCCGGGTTTGTGCCGGTTATCCGGATAGCTGTCCATTGCATATTTGATCATCGACATGGACAAGGCGGCAGGAATCCCCTTGCCGATTACATCCGCTATCGCAATTCCGATACATTGATTTTCATCTTTGACAAAATGGTAATAATCCCCGTTCATTTGCCGTGCCGGCACACTGATTGCCCCGATTTCTACGCCTTCCGCCACAGGAATGGTCGTTCCAAGCAATGTCTGCTGCATATTCGCCGCAATCTCGATCTCATTTTTCAACGCCTGCTGCTGAGTGCGCAGGCTTTGGTGCTCGCGGTAGGCAAGCCCGTAGCCCATCATCACTTCCAGCAAAACATCGAAGGAATCTATTACATTCTTTGGGGCGGTTCCATTTTCAAGCATGATGGTTTTATGAAGACTGATGATTTCCTCGGGAAAAATATTGTGCTCAATCAGCTTCCGGCTCAGCTTCTGGCCCTGATAAAGCACTTGTTCATTTTGATCCTTCAAGTAACTATCCACGATTTCTCTATATTTTGCCTCAACAGTCTCTTGAAAATCCATACCAGTCTACCTCCTAGCGGAGCCACTTGACAGCTGTGATCGTCGTGCCTTCGTCCACTTTTGACAGAATGTCGAACTCATCCATAAGGCGCTTTACGCCGGGTAATCCTGCTCCCAGACCTCCCGATGTCGTATATCCGTCTTCCATTACTTTGCGGATATCTTTTATACCGGGTCCGCTGTCCTTCGCAGTTACTTTGAGTCCGTTCTTTCCGTCTCTGCTTTCTTTCTCGATGGACACTTCTCCCTTGCCCGCATATAAAAATATGTTTCGAGCCAATTCGCTGATTGCAGTCGTGATTCTGGCCTGGTCAACGGTCCCAAATCCAAGCTCCTTAGCCACATTTCTGCCTAGCTGGCGAACTGCTACGATGTCCCATTCATTTGAAATTTTCACGCAGGACTGCAGTTCCATAGGCTAATCCCCCAGTTCCTGTTGTAGTTTGTCCAAGCCGTTTTCCAGATCGAGGGCTGTCATGACATCTTCCATGCGGATGCCGAGCTCAATCAGGGTAATGGCGACAGCAGGCTGGATTCCAGTAATGACGACCTTGGCTCCCATCAATTTGGACATGTCCATGACATCTCCGAGAACTTTAGCAATAAATGAATCTATAAAGTCAATGGCAGTTATATCGATGACGATTCCCCGTGCACTCGTCGAATGTATTTTGTGCAGGAGATCTTCCTGGAACTGCAGAGCTGTATGATCGTCCAGTTCCCATTGTATGGAGACGAGAAGACAATCCTTTAGTTTTAAAATCGGTATTCTCACTGCAATCCCTCCACTGACACAATTTTCCGGTTTGTGAATTCCAACGCTCTTTCAATCCCCTTGCGCAGCGTGCTCGTTGTCGTAATCTGGCTCAGATTGATGCCGAGACTGACAATCGTCTGTGCAATTTCCGGCCTGATGCCGACCAGCATGCATCTTGCCCCGACAAGACGAACGGCATCGGCGGCCTGGATAATATGGTGCGCCACCATCGTATCGACAACCGGCACGCCCGTTATATCAATCAGCACCACTTCTGCACGATGCTTGACAACGCCTGTCAGCAGATTCTCCATGATCAATTTTGCTCTTTCAGTATCGATGGTGCCGACGAGCGGCATGATGGAAATTTTTTCAAAAACAGGAATGAGCGGAGCGGATAACTCCTGAAGAGCGATTTTCTGAAGCGAGACCGTCTTCTCCCAAGCAGCCGAATACTCTTCGATCACCTGGTTGTACATCGGCGTCAACCAATTGTCGAAATCATGGACAAGCTGATTCAGCTCCTGTGCACCCAATTCCTCATCATTGGCCATCTTCTCATAGATTAGGAAATTCAAAGTACGGAGGCCTCTCGTAATGAACGTCAGCGGCCATCCGAGACGGATGATGTTCTCCGAGAATTCTCCGATTTTCTGGATATGCTTTTCATTTGAATTCAGGATGCTGGATACAACCAGCTCCAGAAACTCCTTGCTCGTATTATAAAAAATTTTATCAGAAATGGTGTTCAGCGCACGCTCATCACTTTGCTCTTTCATCTGCCCCATCCATTCCTCCAGCAGGGCATCCTCATGAGACCTGATGTAGCTTGCAATCTTCTTATCCATTAGTTCATCTCCAATCTGTCGTTCGGATCCATGACTTCTTTGCATACAAAAGCCGTATGGTCTGATTTTATCAATAATCGGATGGGAAATACAAATGCCAGGCATATTTTGGCGGAGTTTGGCAGCAGGAAAGGGGCAGGCAATAGCGGGGGAGGCGGAGGAAATGGATGGTAAAGGACAGGTTCTATGTATAAAAAAACGCTGCTGTCCAAAAACAGAGCGCCTTAAAAACTGATGAGCCCCAAGCTGATTTGCAGAGCTTCGTCGACCTTCTCCATCATTTCCTCATCAAGATGAGTAATTTTGTCTGTCAACCTTTGCTTGTCGATTGTCCGGATCTGTTCAAGCAAAATAACCGAGTCCCGTTCAAAGCCGTACCTTTTCGCATCAATCTCCACATGCGTCGGCAGCTTGGCTTTTTGGATCTGGGCGGTGATGGCTGCTACGATGACAGTCGGGCTGAATCGGTTGCCGATGTCATTTTGGATAACAAGCACAGGCCGGACACCGCCCTGTTCTGAGCCGACTACTGGGGATAGGTCGGCGAAATACACGTCACCACGTTTCACGATCAAAGGTTTATCCCCCGCTTACTTGCCGTACGATAGTGTTTTCCGCCTCGTATTCCGCTTGGATTGCCTCAGACGCAATGGCCAAATTGATTTTTGCCATTTCCATGTATCCCCGTCTCATGGATTCAATAATTTGCCGTTTTTTTCGCTCACGAAGATACATTTTTGTAGCAAGATAAATAAACTCGTTACGTTCGACGTTCTCCAATTCAGCGAAACCGTCAAGCTCAGCAAGCAGCTGCTGCGGCAATCGAACCATTATTTCCCTTGTTGCGCTGGACTCAGACACAAACTACACCTCCACCATTACTGCAAACCGTTATTCATTATAAGTGCGTTCAAAATAATACAGCCTTAATCAAAATTAATCATACCATCAAAAGGACGGATTGCAAAGACTCTTCTCTATTATGGCCTTATAAATGTTGCCTCTTACATGTATTCTGCCTGAATTGGTAAATTCCTTCTTAAAGTCATCAATATTTTCCCACTTCGACACCGTTTTCATCAGCAGTCATCCAATAACGGATTTTCTGTGGCGGCAACTTTGCCATTTGACAGATAGACCCGGGGCACCCTGCTCGAGATCATACAGGTCACCTCATAGTTGATGGTCCCGATCCACGCTGCTACATCATCTGCGGTGACCGTTTCATCACCCTGGCTGCCGATAAGTGTCACCTTTGTGCCGACCGGAAGCGGGCCCGGGATTCTCAGCATCAGCTGGTCCATGCAGATTCTTCCGGAAATCTGTGCTCTTTTCCCGTCAACCAGCACCTCGAAATCCTGCAGCCGGCGGATCCAGCCATCGGCATAACCAATCGGGACTGTGGCAATCCACTCCGCTTTTGCAGCCGTATAAGTGGCACCGTATCCGAGGCTTTCCCCTGCGCTGATCCTTTTCACATGCACAATTTTCGAGTGCAGCGAAAGAACAGGGCGGAGCGGAACTTGCAGAAACGGCTTGATTTCCTCTGACGGCGACAGGCCGTACTGCGCAATCCCGATCCTGACTGCATTAAAAATCGCATCTTGATGGTAAAGCGCACTTGCGCTGTTGGCGGCATGGATGTAGGCCGGCAGTTTTTTGAGGGAATGCACGAACTCTTTGAAACGCGAGAGCTGCATTTCATAGTAATCCTCGTCAATCTGATCCGCCGTGGCGAAATGCGTATAAATTCCCTCGAAAATCACTTCCTTCGAATCGCGGATCATCCTTTCCAGTCTTTGCAGTTCTTCTGCGGTCCGGATGCCAAGCCTGCCCATACCGGTGTCACATTTCAAATGGACCGGCAGTTTTTCTCCTGTGGCTGCGAGTGTCTTCCCGGCCTCGGCAATCCAACCCTCTCCGAAAACCGTCAGGGAAATCCGGTGCCGGGCCGCAATCGGGGCATAGGCCGGATTCGTCGCGCCGAGCACAAGAATCGGAGCCTGAATCCCTGCCTTTCGCAAAGCTATCCCCTCTTCAAGCATGGCTACCAGCAGACCGCGGGCGCCTGCATTCATGACGGTCCGGGCACAGTGAAGGGCACCATGCCCATAAGCATTCGCTTTGACTGCCGCAAAAACATTTGTCCCCTTCGGCAAGCAGCCAATAATCGATTTCATATTCGTATATAGTGCATCCAAGTCTATTTCCGCCCATGTCTCACGGAAAAACTGATGTTGTTCTTGTTCTGTCAATGATCCCACTTCCCTGAAACGGATTACTAGCAAAGACGATTATAACACCCGTTGAAAAAGCGCACAAAAAAACATTGGTTCATAACAGTTTTACATCATGGAAAACAGAGCAGAAAAATGTCATGGAGCGGCGGATAAAAAATCAAACAGACGATGTCTCCGCCCGGGAGCACCGTCTGTTTGTCATTTCATCAATATAGCATGACTGGACTTTTTCTCTATTTGACTGATCCGCCTTGGACCGACTGCGCGACTGCAACCATCTCATCAGGACTCAGATCTTGGGAGATGAGCGTATAATCGACCCCGTCTTCTGTCCATGAAATGGAATGAGGTGTCATCGCACCGATGCTGAACCCGAGGTCTACCATATCACCTTCCACCTTTACGGTATTCATCGAGGCCGCCGGCACGGCATCCGCCTGTTCTTGAACCAAAGTGAAGGATTTCTCGCCAGTATAAGAAAGCCAAACACGCTTGCCGTTTTCGGTCTTGACCGTCTCTTCCTCGAAAAGCGAGACATTCGGGATTTCCGCCATTGCATATTTCACTGCGAAGTCCGTCGCCGCCTGACCTGCGCTGACCGGAACGTCAAGCTGGGCAGCCGTCATGTTCTTCTTCTCTTCAAATGCGTCCTTGTCAAACTTTGCGTTAAAGTCCACCTTAGAGAACTGGACCTTGACGACCGGGTTCGAATCCGTATCCATCACAGTGACGCTGACCGGCTCCAGTGTTTTCTTTTTAAAAGTGATCTCCTGCTTAGGCAGCATATGATTGTTTTTATAGCGGGTTTTTGTCTGGAAAACGAAATGATCATCCGTTTCTTTGAACGTTGCGTCTTTATCCTCCATGACATCCTTTACAAGCGATTCGTACAAATATGCCTGACTGCTGTTTTGCGGCCATTCACTCTGGAATTTGTAGCTCTTGTTCAATGCAGGCGTCAAAACATAGACACCGCTTTTATTGCGAAGGATCATCTGACTCTGTTCTTTCTTCGGATTTTTCAGATGAACCCGGTAATCCCCAGGCTTGTTGTGCCACACATCCACTTCATACGACTGCGGCTCATTCCCGACCTGGAGGGTCATTTCGGCCTTCGCCTTATACCCCTTCATGCCTCCCACCTTCTCCTGCAAATCCGCCGTCACATCCTGCTGCGACTTCGCTCCGCATGCCGACAGCAACACAAGCGCAGACAGCATCATCCCGAGCAGCCAGATCCCCTTTCTCATTCCTTCAACCCCTTTATTTGTCTCATTTTCCGTGAATGAAAGAGAGCCAGCCGGACCGGGCAAAATCAACTGTCTGCCAAAAACACGGACGCCCCGCACAAACAACCATTTCACCCGCCCCAGACTCGTCTCTCCTGATGCATTAAAATCATATGAGACAAACAGTCGAGATAGAACAAAGAAAAGCGGAGGGCGGCTGGTTAGGGGCGACAAGCACAAGACGAGAAGGAAAAAAGGCGCTTCCCAGCCTTTCTTCCTTCTTGACTTGTGACCTCGAGCCCCTGCCGCCCGGAGCTGGACAAAGAAAAGCGGAGGGCGCCGTTTAGCGACGTACAGATTGGAGGGATTCTGACGAGATAAAGGAAACACGGCGACGAAGGAGCCGATGTTGACTTATCGTAGGAAGAATCTCGAAATCTGCTAGTCGCTGGCGACTGGAGCTGGACATCAAGAAAAGCGGAGGGCGCCTGCCTATCGGCGACAAGCGCTGGAGGAAAAGAGCGGGTGAGTGCTTTCCCAACCCACCTGATCTTTTTCGAAGCGACCTCGAGCCGATGGCGCCCGGAGCTGGACAACGAAAAGCGGAGGGCGGCTGGTTAGGGGCGACAAGTGGGCACTTCACTATGGGAATCGGAATCGTGGTTGCGTATGACGTATTTTTCATTTTTTTTAATAGCCTTCTTTATGGCATCGTCTTTTACAAAACCAATAATGTTGCGGCAAGCGCCCTTTCACATCTTCCTTGCGAACCTTTCCGCCTTTATTATCATCCTTTTTCTGATATGATACAGGTTACTTTTGCACAAAAAAATGAAGACCCGGGATTCAGTTCCGGGTCTTCATTTTTTATTTCTCAATAATCACCTGTGCGGCGGCATATGCTTGAGTATGGGTGATGGACAGGTGTGCGCATCCGGCTGCCGGGCCGGCGATCTGCGGTTTTCCGTGCTCATCCCAGCAAATCTCGATATCCTGGAAGGAGAGCGAACTGCCGATCCCTGTTCCAAACGCCTTTGCATAAGCTTCTTTGGCGGCAAACCTCCCGGCAAGAAATTCCGTCTTCCGTTTTTCGCTTAAAGAGCCGTAAATGTCCAATTCGGCCGGCGTCAGCACCCGTTCAGGGAAGCGGGGCTGACGTTTGCGCAAAGTTTCCACCCGTCCGGTTTCTACCACATCCAGCCCGATGCCTGTTATCATAGAATCAACTTCCTTCTGATTCAAAATGTCCTATCATATAGAAAGGGGTCTGCACTATGTTTGTACGAACGGAAAACTTTCGTGAATTTCTCTCTTTGTATCCTGTCGTTTCCATCATTTCCGCGTTCCATCTTCTCCTATACGTAGGGTTGAAATTGCAGGTTGTTCCGGAAACCACGGTTTTCGACCTGTTTGCCGGAACAAATATGTTTATTGCCGATGGGGAATATTGGCGCCTGGTCACGCCGATTTTCATTCATTTCGGATTTTCTCACATGCTATTTAATACGTTTTCCCTTGTGCTTTTTGGCCCGGCGCTGGAGCGCGCTTTGGGAAAAACTGCTTTTCTCATCGCTTACCTTGCCAGTGGCATCGGCGCAAACATCGCGTCTTTTGCACTCAAGCCTCCTTACTTCTCCCACATCGGGGCAAGCGGGGCCATCTTTGGCTTATTCGGTATTTACCTCGCGATTATGCTTTTCCAGAGAGGGGCCATGCCCCGGGAAGGCATGCAAGTAATCCTGCCCATGGCTGCCATCGGGATGATCATGACGTTCTTCCAGCCAAATGTAAACACGACCGGTCATCTATTCGGCTTGATCAGCGGTTTCCTCATCGGCCTTCTGCTGTGCAAAACGAGAACGATCCGCTTCTTTTGAACGGGAGGCATCCGGCTGATACCACTCATAATAGAAGTCAGCATTTTTTGCGTCAAGATGTTTGACCTTCATCGAAAAACCGCCTTTGCCATTCATAACAGATGCATGCAAAGTTGCAAGTTCTGCCCTCCCTTGAAAAGGATTGACCGAAACATCCATAGACTGAATTCTCTTTTTCAGCATGTAAACGGTCTGCTGATCAAAATCACGGTAGCGCAGAACGAGCTGTTTCCCCATCACTTCGGCTCCAGCAGAACGGTATTGGAGATGACCTGCTAAAACAGCGGCCCCGACAAGCAAAAACGCAAACAATCCATAAGGGTAAAAAGCATAGGAGAGACCGGCTGCAATTGGGATGGTGATTAACAGCTTGGTGAAAAAGTATCTGCTCCTTGCCCGCAGCGGAACCGGGGTAACAGGTAGATCAAACCGGTATTCGCCCAGATGGGGCTGCAGCATGGCGGCAATCTCATTCTTTTTGACGACAGGAAAGAGCAAGCTGTCCCCCACACCCTCGCCGTCCGGAGTCCCTGCTGTTTCGAGCGAGACACTCGCGTAGCCGAACGGCTGACGGAACGGGCTTTCTTTGATCTTCACCGCCTGGATCTTGTTAATCGGGATTGTCGTTGTCCGCTTCTCCAGCAACCCTCTCGTAATGACAAAATCATCTGCCACCTTCTTCAAGGTGAAATCATTATATTTTAAGTAGGCAATGAGCACTGAGACAAGCCAGCCGAGCGCAAGCGTGAAAAGGACGAGCGCAGAGATGAACCAGACACCGATTTTAACGAGCTGTTCGAATTCCCGAAAAATCAAATCATACGGGATCATGTCCTGGAATTGTGAGGCAAATCCTAGCACCGCGGCAAAGATGACGCCAGCCCGTCCTGAAGTCGTTGCCAGAAAGAGCAGTTGGGGATGGGTGATTTTGTATAAAATCGCCTCCCGTGTCTCTTCCTCCTCTTCTGATACTGCCTTTGACTTCGATGAAAGGATCAGTTCTTGCAGAGCCAGGGCGTCCGCCTTCTGGATTGCCGTCAATTCGGCCTCGGCCTTCTCCGAACTCCCGCCAGCTGTTTCAATTTTCACTTTTACCAGTCCAAACGGACGGTGCAGAATCCCTTCTGAAAAATCGAGGCTTTGAATCCTCTCAAAAGGAATATACCGTTTCTTCCTGACGAAAATTCCCTGTTCAATTCGAAGTTCCCTGTCCTCTACTCGGTATGTGAAACGGACCCACCGCAAGAGAGATGTAGCGATGAGCAAAATAAGGACCAGTACGGCAATCAGCAGCGGCAGGTTCTCGAGAAATCCTTTTTCACCTGCCCGCCAATTTTTCAAGTAGACGAAACCGTAGATCGCCAGCGGAATGAGTGCTTCCTTAATTGTTTTCGCCACTTGAAAAGCCATCGACACTGGATGCAGCCGCTTCGGTTCATACATCATCTTCAGCCACCCTTGCCAGTGCTGAAATGGAATGGCGAAGTTCTTCCGCCTCCTGCATGTCGACAGCAGGAATTTCATGAGTGGTTGCAGCGGTAGAAATTGAGATGGTCGCAAGGTTGAATTTCTTCAATATCGGCCCTTGTGACGTATCGACGTGCTGGACCCGAACCATCGGAACTAGTGTCCTTTGCATGATGAATACGCCCCGCTGAAGTTCAATTTCCTGTTCGCGCACTTCATAGCGCCATCGTTTCCATCTGACTGACGGGATGATAAAAATCGAAAAAATCATATACATAATGGCAGCTGCGCCTGCTGCATACAAAATCCAGCCAGGCCAGTCAAAGTGTCGGCCAGCGAAAATGACGGCACCTGCAACGATTGCGGTAATGAGGGAATTGATGGCTCCAACAATGCGCCAGACTTTCAGCCCCCGTTTTGATATCTGCTTTGATGGCGGTTCATAGTTCATGTTGCTTCCTCCTTTTGTCTCTCTTTCATACGTGAATAGAAGCAAAAAGTTTCAGCCCTCAGCCTTTTCGTTCGTAAAATACAAAAAGCAACCGGGAGGACCGGTTGCTTTTTCTTGCGTGTATGATCGCTTACGCTTTTGAGCGAGCTCTTATAGGGCACCGCTCTTTCGCTTGAGCGGAATCCTTTACTTAGGGCCTTCTGTTGCTGCTGGAAGAACGGCGTTGTTGCGGCTTCCTGCTGCCTTTATATGATTGTTGGCCGGGCTTGCCGCGTCTGTTGCGGTTTCCGCCTCCGCCTCCGCCGCCCTGGTATTTGTCACGCTTCGATGGAAGCGGACGCTCTTCTGTAATGTGAACAGGTGTTTTGTCCGGTTCTTTCGTCAAGACCTTCAACGCAGCTGCAATGATGGAAACGGCATCGCCATGTTCTTCCATCAATTCATTTGCAACGGAGCGGTATTCGTCCAAGTTGCCTTCACGGATCGTTTCATCCAATTTATCCATAGTGATCCGCTGTTGGCCTTCAAGGGCTTCGTCATAAGTTGGCGGACGCATCGGCTGCATCCGTTTCCTTGTGGTCTGTTCAACGATACGCAAGTAACCCATTTCACGAGGGCTGACGAAAGTGATGGCCATCCCTTCCTTGCCGGCACGGCCTGTTCTGCCGATTCTGTGCACATAGCTCTCAGGATCCTGCGGAATGTCGTAGTTGTAAACATGTGTGACACCGGAAATATCCAATCCGCGCGCCGCCACGTCTGTTGCAACGAGGACATCGACCTTGCCTTCTTTAAACTTTTTCAAGACGGAAAGACGCTTCGCCTGGCTCAAGTCGCCATGGATGCCTTCTGCTGTGTATCCGCGCAATGTAAGCGCGTTTGCCAGTTCATCGACTCTGCGCTTCGTGCGGCCAAAGACGATTGCAAGCTCCGGAGAGTGAACGTCGATCAGGCGGGAAAGCACATCAAATTTCTCGCGCTCAGGAACTTTTACGAAATACTGTTCAATCAAAGGAACAGTCATTTCCTTCGCTTCAATCTTCACCACTTCCGGCGATTTCATGAAACGCTCAGCAATGCGGCGGATCGGTCCTGGCATTGTCGCAGAGAACAACAATGTCTGGCGGTCTTCCGGCACTGTAGAGAGAATGGCTTCGATGTCATCGATGAAGCCCATGTTCAGCATTTCATCCGCTTCGTCAAGGACGAGCGTATGGACACGGTCAAGCTTCAGCGTGCGGCGTTTGATGTGGTCAAGAATCCGTCCTGGTGTCCCGACGATGATATGCGGGCCTCTTTTCAAAGAGCGGATTTGGCGCTGGATATCGGAGCCTCCGTACACAGCAAGCACTCTTGCTCTCGCATCCTGGCCGATTTTGTGGAGTTCTTCTGAAACTTGGATAGCCAGTTCGCGTGTTGGGGCGATGATGATCCCTTGCACGTGGGACTGGGTGATATCAAGCTTCTCTATTAACGGTATGCCGAATGCTGCCGTTTTACCTGTTCCAGTTTGGGCCTGGCCGATGATATCCTTGCCTTCCAAACCTAGTGGAATCGTTTTTGACTGAATCGGTGTTGCTTCTTCAAAGCCCATTCTTTGAACTGCTTTTACAATCGCAGGGCTAAGGTTTAACTCAGAAAACTTTGTCAATGTTTTTCATTCTCCTTTGATATCTCATAACGAGATTTCTGCCGGTTCCCGGTCTTTGCGGGGAACGTATGGCACTCTTATTTTTCGATAAGAGCTGCGCGAAAAGGTGTAAACGATGTTGCTTATTCTACCATTAAAACGAATCGATTACAATTGAAGTCCATCAGCTTTTTGCGAGGGCCTCCACGACGGACTCCAGTTTCATCCCCCGGGACGCCTTGACAAGGACGACTTCGCCCCCGATTAGTTTTTCCTGCAGTGAACGGATCAATTCATCTTTTTCCGTGAAGGAAAACACTCTGTCCCGGCCGAACGCATGAACCGCCCCTTCTGCAATATGGCTGGCCCTTGCTCCGTATGTAAAGACATATTTCACCTTCACCGGATCCAAGCCTCTGCCGATTTCCTCATGGAATTCGGCTTCCTGTTCGCCAAGCTCCAGCATATCACCGAGCACGAGAACTTTAGCGCGTTCCGGCTCCATTTCTTCCACAAGGCTAATAACCGCCTTCATGGCAGTGGGACTTGCGTTGTATGCATCGTTCAGCACCTTGATCCCGTTTGCTCCTTCTCGCCATTCCATTCTCATGCTTGACAGTTTCACTTTTTTTATACCCTTTTTCATGTCCTCGACAGGCACTTCCGCTTCCCTTGCTGCCAGCAGTGCGGCGAGCGCATTCATGACGTTGTGCATGCCCGGGATTGGCAGGTAAAAGGACTCATCCCCAAGTTCAGGAACGGTGAATCCGCTCCCTTCCGCAGTGATGTCTACGGTTCCCGGATAAAGAGTATAATGTGAATTTTCTCCGAAGGTAACCAAGTTGAGGCCCGAAAGCTTTCCGACCCTCTCCGCTAGCAGCGGCTCGGCACCAGGATAGATGAGTGTGCCGCCTTGGGTCAGCCCATCGGCGATTTCAAGCTTTGCTTCGGCAATCGCTTCTCTCGACCCCAAGTCTTGGAGATGGGCTTCCCCGATATTAGTGATGAGGGCAATATCCGGCCTGGCGATTCGCGAGAGGAGTGAAATTTCTCCCCTTGCACTCATACCCATCTCAAGCACAGCCACTTCTGCTTCTTCCGGCATCGACAGAATCGTGAATGGCAGCCCGATATGGTTATTGTAATTGCCGGCGGTTTTATGAACCCGATAGGTTTCGCCGATGATGGAGGAAACGATGTCTTTCGTTGTTGTTTTTCCGTTGCTTCCTGTAATGCCGATCACTTTCGCTTTGTGCTCATCCCTATACGCTGCTGCAAGCTGCTGCATGGCAGTAAGCGTGTCATCAACAAAAATCAGCGGGGCATCCTGCGGCGGATTAGGGACATCTTTTTGCCAGAAAGCCGCGCCTGCCCCTTGTTCGATCGATGCCTCCACATATTGATGGCCATCCGTCTGGCCGCCTTTAAATGGGATGAAAAGGTTGCCGGGTTCAATTTTGCGCGAATCAATGCTGACGCCCTCAACCATCCGATCCTCATAGCCTTCAGCATATTCCGCGCCGATCATTTCGGCAATCCTTCTTACTGTCTTTTTCATTTCGACCCTCCTGGATCTTTAAAATGTATGAATGATCTCCTGCTTTTCCTGGTGTCTCTCAATGGCCAGTTCCACGAGTTTTTCGATCAATTGCGGGTAGCTGAGCCCAGTATGCTTCCAAAGAAGCGGGAACATGCTTACCGGTGTAAAGCCTGGCATCGTGTTCACTTCATTGATCAGCACTTTTCCATCTTGGGTGAGGAAGAAATCGGCCCGCACGAGTCCTGAGCAATCGAGCGCCTTAAACGAACGGATCGCCATTTCCTTAATTTCCGCATAGACATCTTCCGGGATATCAGCCGGAATGACAAGGGCAGTATCGCCGTCTTCGTATTTCGCTTTATAATCGTAGAAATCTTTCTTCGGAATGATTTCCCCCGCAACAGAACATTCAGGATTGTCATTCCCTAAAACCCCTACTTCAATCTCCCTTGCTGTGACGCCCTCTTCAATGATGATTCTCCGGTCGAAACGGAAGGCTTCGGCAAAAGCTGCCTCAAGTTCGCTCCGGTTATCGCATTTAGAGATGCCGACGCTTGATCCGAGGTTCGCCGGTTTGACGAAACATGGGTAGCCCAGTTCCTTTTCCGTCTTTTCATATGCCTGTTCTTTCGCTGCCATCCATTCGGATTTGACGAATGACACATAGTTCACTTGGGCAAGCCCTGCCTGTGCAAAAATATTTTTCATCACAATCTTGTCCATGCCCGCAGCCGAAGCAAGCACTCCGTTGCCGACATATGGCAAATTCAACAGCTCGAGCAGTCCTTGGACAGAGCCATCCTCCCCGTTCGGTCCGTGCAAAAGCGGAAAGACAACATCAAATCCGGCTGCCATTCCCTCGTTTTTCTCAGCAAGCTCGGTTGTCAGGCTTCCCGGAGCAATCGCCCCACCTTTGACATCCGTCAGTTGGTCGACATTTTCAAGCGGCCCTTGAATCTGGGGACCCTTCTTCCAGCTCCCGTCTTTCGAAATAAATACGGAATGAATATTGAATTTTTCCTGATCCAGTGCCTCGATCACAGATTTTGCTGTTTTCAAAGAAACTTCATGTTCTGCGGATTTACCGCCATATAATAAACAAATATTTTTTTTCATTTTTCCATCCTCCAGACAAAACAAAAAATCGGCCACGTATTTGCGGCACCGTTTGTCAAAATAAGTCTCCGGCTTTCGCCCATCTTATTATATGGCATTTGCCGCTTTAAGGTGTGATTTTTGCTAAAAAAAGATCGGAAGAAGAGAAAAATCCTACTTCTCCCCTATTGCCGCTTTTTTCACAGAGTCTCTTTTTGAAAAAAGAATCGCAGTCCCTATGTGGGATTGCGATTCTTCTCAGCTATTTCCTTTCGCCAAAACCTGCCAATCACCAGACTTGCGGTCGAAAATGATTTTCCCCTGCGAAGGTCCGGTCATTCTGGCATCATATTCCTCAAGCATTGCATCCATGCCGTAATAGTCATCCATTACATAAATCGGGATTTCGATTTGGCCTCTAGTCTTCGTTGCCTTTTCAACTGAAAATACGACCCCGTCCTTCATTTCACTGACGAACGAATAAAGGATTTGCGCAGGAACCGGCGGACAAGTATTTCTTCTTCTAAGCGGAAACAACCCCTTTTCTTTCTGCTCGCTTACCTTTGACGAAAGGACAGAACCGAGCATTCCAAAGAAGGGATCCCAGGATTTGAAGTAGACCTTGTTGAACCATCCGTCATTATGGGCGAGGTAGGCATATTCATTCCGGAGCTTCGGATAAAAAGGGAGTTTAAGATGGTCCTTCATATGCCCGAGGTACAGAAGCTCGGCAACTTCCTGTCCACTCAGTGCATCCAATGAATACTCATCTTCAAAATCAATCCAGCAGAAATCCCCATATCCGTAAACATCTTCAGCCATCAGCTTCGCAATCCCCGTCCCGTCTGCATACTCAAGTCTCGTATGCATATTGTAGCTGCCATCGGCAAACCGATGTTGCAGCAGCAGAATATTTTGCGGCTGATTTGGAAGTCCTTGCAAAAATTCAGAAAAACCGATGCCGTACGAAAGGACAAAGCGTCCAGTATGATGGATTTGAACAAAGATGATATCGCGCCCTGCATGCTTTTTCAAGGAAAGACCCTCCACGCAACCAATTATAGGATGATTGATTCACTTTTTTTCCATCATATCAAATTTTGGCATTGTACACCTTATATTTCGATCAAAAGATGATTAACCTTCGCTGAATGGGTAAAGTATACATATCTGAATGTTGGGAGGTGAAATTCTGTTTCCGGCTCCGGGCTGGATGCAGAACAAACCATGGTTACCATCAATTTTTTGCTTGTAATCTTACTTATTGCCCTGACCGCATTTTTCGTTGCATCAGAGTTTGCCATCGTAAAAGTGCGAAGTTCAAGGATTGACCAATTGATCGCTGAAGGAAATCCGAAAGCGCCGATTGCCAAGCGAGTGCTTTCCAATCTCGATGGTTATTTATCCGCGACACAGCTCGGAATCACGATTGCTGCTCTCGGACTCGGCTGGCTCGGCGAACCGACCGTCCAAGTGATTCTGAACCCCCTGTTCGAAAGGCTGGATCTTCCTTCTTCCGTAGCGAGTGTGCTTTCCTTCATCATCGCATTTGTGACGATTACCTTTTTCAACGTCGTTGTTGGGGAATTGGCGCCGAAGAACTTTGCCATTCACAAAGCGGAAAGCGTCGTGCTGATCTTTGCCAGGCCACTCGTGATCTTCTACAAGATCATGTTTCCCTTCATCTGGATTCTGAATGGATCCGCCCGATTCATTACGAGGCTGATGGGACTGAAGCCGGCAAGCGAAGGAGAGATGGCCCACTCTGAAGAAGAGCTAAGGATCATTTTATCGGAGAGCTTGAAAAGTGGGGAAATCAATCAGTCCGAATACAAATATGTAAATAAGATTTTTGAGTTTGATAACCGGATTGCCAAGGAAATCATGGTTCCAAGAATCGAAGTATTCACGATCGATGTATCGGCGCCTATTAGTGAAATTATAGAAACGATCAAGGGCGAACGTTATACCCGCTATCCTGTCACGGACGGAGACAAGGACAACATCATCGGCGTCGTCAACGTGAAGGAATTTTTGACTGATTGCATCGACGGATCCTGTGACGATGAGGCACCGATTCTCCCCTATGTCAAGCCGGTCATCCGTGTTATTGAAACTGTACCGATCCAGAGCCTGCTCGTGAAAATGCAGAAAGAACGGAACCATATGGCTGTTCTGTTCGATGAGTATGGCGGCACTGCTGGTATCTTGACGGTCGAGGACATCCTTGAGGAAATTGTCGGTGAAATCCGGGACGAATTCGATGTAGATGAAATCCCGTATGTCCGCAAACTAGGCGATCACCACTTCTTGCTGGATGCCAAAATTTTGATTGAAGAAGTGAACGACATGCTCGGCACCCATTTGAAGGGCGATGAGGTCGACACCCTCGGCGGCTGGCTGCTTACCCAGCAATACGACTTGGAAGAGGGGAATATTATTTCGGCCGAGCATTACTCCTTTCATGTCCGCAAAATGGAAGGGTCCCATATCAGCGAAATCGAAGTGAAGAAAGAAGAAGCATAAGAAAAGGCGGATCAGGATATCGACTCCTGATCCGCCTTTTCAAAAACAAGCCAGGCATGTACAAAGTTGTACATGCCTGGCTTGTTTACCATTAAGAATGGAGTCCCGAAAAATTGCGGGCCGATTCAACGTCCTCCAAAACCTTGAGAATTTCAAGGCGGGATTTCGTTTTCGTGATTTTAACTCCAATCTCTGATAAGCTGTTGATGACTTTCGTAAACTGATCATGATCTCTTTGCAAGAAGACCACCTCTTTAAGATTGACATCTCCATAATATTTTACCCTACTTTTGTGAACGTGTATATCGTTTTTGAGAAATATTAAAGAATTTGTCAACTAATTTGTTTCCCACGCTAATTACTATACCCAAATGCCAATTTATTAACCTGTTTTTTTCAAAAAACAAGCCTGTGCCATATGGCACAGGCTCTTTGTTTGTCAATTATCAGTCACGGTGGTTGAACTCATTTTTGACGTCGCCGTACAGCTGCTTTGCATCGCCTTTCGCTTTGTCCCATTTGCCTTCGGCCTGCATGCTGCGGTCATCCGTCATCTTACCGAGCGAATCCTTTGCTTCGCCCTTCACTTTATCCCAAGCGCCTTCGAGTTTGTGTTTGTTTCCATTATCGTGATTCATACTGGATTCCTCCTCGTCTAGTGTTTGGCATATATGTTATATACCCTTTACGCCGAGGCTGAAACAATCCTTACTCAAAGTGGTATTTTTTCAGCAGACTTTCCAGTTTTAGCGCAAGTCCAAGGCTGCCCTCGACTTTCAACTTGCCTGTCATATAAGCGGCCGTACTATTGAGGTTGCCGAGTACGAGCTTCTTGAAATTTTCGACACCCATCTTCAGTGTGCATTTCGCCTCATGGACCGCCCCTTCCTCGACACTCGCTTTGCCGCCGTCGAGAATAAGCTGATACGTGCCGCTCTCTTCACCAGACAAATCAAATTGATAAACGACATCAAAGTCCTCAAAAGGTGCAGGATTTTCATTCAGATTCTTCTCAATTTCCGTCCAAAAAACGGCCAAGCTCTGGCCCGTCATCTCCATCACACATCTCCCCCTAGCCATTTCCTACATTATAACCTATGAGAATATTTCGGCAACAGGTTTGTAAGCGCAAACAAGGAGGCGAGCAGGGGGGATTTCGTCGATTTGGCCGCTTTCATATGGAAGTGATGCGGTCGGCAGATCCTTTGTGTATGTTGGGCTCTTTGAGACCGGAAGATACGGGTTGCAGCGGTTCTTCACGTGTATATCGAGACCTTGCATACCGGAAGAATCACGAGCCCGCCTTTCTTCACGTGCCTATCGGGCGCTTTCATACCCGAAGAATCACGAGCCCCTCTTCTTCACGTATCTATCCACCTCTTTCATACCGGAAGAAACACCCCCCCTAATCCTTCGCCTATCTATCGAGCTCCCTGAACCTGAAGCCGGCTACTCCCTATTCTCCACAGCACAACGCCCTACCTCTTCCCCGCCAATGCGGTCAGCGGGCGGAGGAATGCTATGCCTTTTCGCTTTTGTTTTGCCCTCGTGTTTTCGAGCCGCTGCATCAGTTCCTGGTCCCGCTCCCGTTCCTCTATTTTTTCGGCGAGCCGTTCGACCTGCTTTACTAGTGCTTTGTTCAAGGCAACGGCTTCGGCCTGCTGCTGTTCAAGGATAGCGATCTGGTCAAGGAGCTTATCCAGCCCCGCTTCTTCCACTTGTAAAACCTCAATCTCTGGTTTCCCTCGCCAAGCTGCTGCAGCCATCTCACCTGCCTGCTCGATCGTCATTCCTTCGGCAATCCGTTCCATCATGCTGCGGACCATGTCTAGGTCACTTTCATCGAACATCCGGCTCCGGTTCGGCCCTCTATGAAAAACAACGCCTCTTTTCTCCAATGTCTGTGCATACTTGCCGATCGAGCTCAGTCCGATGCCTAGTTCCTTTGCCGCCTCAGAAGATCCCACTCTTTCTCCCATGTCCAAACCCCTCCTGAATAATGATCTACTCTATCTATTCAACAGGTCAGGGGAAGCCTCCTCTCTCTAAAACTGTAGGATGAAGGGAGGTTTTGTCTACATTTGGAAAAAGAACTCAAAGCGAATTCAAAATATCCGCCGAATCGTTTTTTGGGCTGTTGACGAGCGGAGAAACAGGATAGGCCTCCATCTCTTCCGAAGGGAATGGGACGAGGAGTTTCTTCAGAACTGCCGAGTCTGCCTCCGTTCGGTCGAGCCAGATTTTTTCACTGCCCGGCGTGAGCATCACCGGCATGCGGTCATGGACCGGCTTCATCAGTGAATTGGCCTCCGTCGTAATAATCGTACAGGTGTGAAGTGTATCTCCGCCTTTGTCCCATGAATCCCACAGACCGGCAAAAGCGAACGACTCTTTCGTTTTCAACGTGAAGCGAAACGGCTGCTTTCCCTTTTCTTCCTTTTTCCATTCATAAAAACCATCCGCTATGATCAAGCAGCGCCGTCTTTCAAGCAGACGCTTGAAACTCGGCTTTTCATCGACGGTCTCTGCACGGGCGTTGATCATTTTTGAGCCGATTTTCGGATCTTTTGCCCAAAAAGGGACAAGCCCCCATTTCAGCATTCCGGCTCTGTTACCGTCTGCCGTACCGACAATCGCAAGGATCGGCTGGCTCGGTGCGATATTGTAGCGCTCTGTCCACTCTGCCGCCTCATAATCTTCGATTGCAAAACGCTCGATCAATTCGTCTTTTTCAGCATACAAACTAAATCGGCCGCACATCCTCATCCGCTCCTTCTTCATTTCCTCCCATTTTAGCGGGCTGGCGGACATTATGCCATCCGCTTGTTTAATTCCTCCCGTTTACGGAAAAATAGAAAGAAGAAAGCTTGTAAAGGGGCGGTTAGCATGAAAGTTTTGATAGCAGGGGCAAATGGCCATACAGGAAGATTGCTTGTCGAGCTGCTTGCAAAGGAAGGTAGCCATGAACCTGTAGCAATGATCCGAGATGAAGGACAGGCTGCAAAGTTGAAGGAACTCGGGGCTGCCGACGTAATTGTCGCCGACCTTGAGGGAGACGATTTGAAAAAGGCAACAGACGAGGCTGATGCTGTTATCTTCGCAGCAGGCTCAGGCTCAAAAACCGGCCCGGATAAAACGATATCCGTCGATCAGGAAGGGGCAAAAAAGCTCGTTGATGCTGCAAAAGCGTCAGGCGTTAAACAGTTCATCATGCTTAGCTCGATCGGCACAGATGAACCGCAAGGCCCGCTCGAACACTATCTGACCGCAAAAAAAGAGGCCGATGATTATTTGACGAACAGCGGCCTCGCCTATACGATCGTTCGTCCCGGACCGCTCACCCATGATGCGCCGACCGGGAAGATCGAAGCCGGAACGATGTTGGAGATGATGGAGGAGCGCTCCATTCCGAGAGCGGATGTGGCTGCGGTACTCGCTCTGGCCCTCGATCTTGACAACTTAAAGAATAAAACATTCGAACTGCTTGACGGCGAAAAGCCGATCAAGGATGTATTGGAACTTCTATAATGAAAAAGAGACCCTGTCCCGTGAATACGGGGACAGGGTCCTTTTTCAGCCCAGCGACGGCTTTTTCCTCGCGCGGCCCGAACGAAGCAGCCAGCGGTGGACGAAGTATTCGATTACGGCCAGAGCAGCCGAGATAAGCAAGGCACTTGACCAGGTTACTGAAGCAGTTCCAAAGAAATACGCGATAAAATAGATAAGCACGGCGGAAGTGAGGAAATCAAGCAGAAGGGTTATCCAAAAGGTGCGTTCGTGCAGCACCGCCACTTCAAGTAAATGTCCGGCAAGCGCCAGCGTTACTCCAATTATGATCGGCTGGTATGCACGAGAGAAATATACCGTATCCAGAATCCCATCGGCAATGAACAAGCCGATCGTGCAGATGAACACTTTCATGATGAAATTAAGCAAAGCAAAAGGCCTCCTTTTTCACAATTTGCCAGTTAAGAAAAGGATGCCTTTCTTCTCGCCCAATTATTCAGTTCTCCCGCTTTTTAACGTGACCGCGACAATTTCCGGACGGTTAAACAGGCGGAAAGGAAAGATGCTGTTTCCGAGTCCTCGGCTGACGATCATCTTTGTCAGCCCTGTTTCGCTTAAGCCGCCGGCGTATTTTGGGAACCAGCCCTGACCCGGTGCGATAAGGCCACCGAGCCCCGGGACCCAGAACTGCCCGCCATGTGCATGGCCGGCAAAGACAAGGTCGATTTCCTTATCCACATAAGAATCGAACACTTCTGGCCTGTGGGCGAGCAAGATCCGGTAATCATGGTCGGAGACTTCCGAAAAAGCTTCATCAATCTCCTCGGAGCTTGTTGTGCCGGTGTGGTCCAGCCCCTTCATCAGCGGGTCCTCGATTCCTCCGATCACAATCTCCTCCCCGTTTTTCTCAAGCTTCTCCGCCTCATTATTCAAAACACGGACGCCTAGTTTCTCCAGCGCCGCCGACATCTCCTCCAATTGATTCACCGCCACCTCGTGGTTTCCTGTGACAAAATAGACGCGGCCAAGCGGAGCAATCTTTTCGATAAGATCAAGACTGCCCTGCAGGTCGTATCGGTTGCTGTCAATCAGATCTCCGGTGATGAAGATGAGATCCGGTTTTAATTGCTTTATCTTGTCCGCAAGGCGGGATTGTTTCTCGCCGAACACGGCATCGTGGAGATCTGATATTTGAACAATCCGCAGCCCATCAAAAGCTGCCGGAATCCGGTCCGACTGTATTGTATATTCCGACGTCTGCAACCAGTGGTTGCTGCTGTATCCAAGCCCTGTAAGCACAATCGCCGCCAGGAAAATAGCAAGTAATTTCCTTTTCATCAAAAAACCCTTTCGGCATGTCTATTATGGACATCTTATCATGTGTTACAGCCTTTTAGAACAGAGGCAGGGCGTTTTCCAGAAAATAAAAAGAGCGAGTGGAACCGGCTCCAGCCCGAATTCCGCTCGCTCTGTTGTTGTATCTCCGAAGCATATCCTGTTATGCCTGCTGTTGCTGATGATTGTAATAGTCGATGCTGTACATCGCGCCTTCATCTACCATTCTGGAATCTTCGATGTCATGTGGATCAGGGTGGCCGGCTTTTTCCAGCAATTCATCATTATCCGGCTCATTGCCGAAAAGCTTTTGCACTCTGCCTTTTACAAGGTTGAACGTGCCCATCGCCTTGTCTCGGTTTTCCTTGGAAGATAAGTAAGCTCCGGCGATGCCAAGCCCTGCCAGCAAATATGGGGCCATTCCTTTTGCTTTACTCATGTTTATCTTCCTCCTTTGTCCCTTATTTACCCCGGCGATGGGCATGGCAAACTTCCGGTCTTACTGACAGACGGCCGTTTTTGCAGCAGTGATCAGCCGGCGGATCGATTCCCGCTCTCCTTTTGCGAGCAGCTCGACGATTTTGCTGCCGACAATGACACCATCACAGCTCGCCCCAAGCTCACGGACCTGTTCAGGTGTCGAAACCCCAAAGCCCGCAAGTACAGGTGCTGACGAAAGCTTTTGCAAATGGCTCAAATAGTCGGATACGCTTCCCTCATATTTGCTCCGTGCCCCCGTCGTCCCTTTTACGGTGACCGCGTATAAAAATCCTTCCGTCCTTTCGGCGATCGTTTTAAGCCGGGCCTCGGGTGTAACCGGGGAAGCGAGGCGAATCAGGGCGATTCCGTACTTTTCCAGCGCAGGCAGCACCATATCCTCTTCCTCAAGCGGCAGGTCTGGGATGATCAGCCCATCTACGCCTGAAATCTCGCACGCTTCGGCAAAAGCATCCACACCGTAAGAGTAGATCAGGTTAAAATAGGTCATCAGGACAATCGGAATCGTCCGTTCCCCCTTTCCCTCCTCCAGCTTTTCCAAGACCCCGCGCAGCGTCGTCCCTGCATCTAGCGCCCGGATGCCTGCCGCCTGGATGGTCGGTCCGTCCGCGACCGGATCTGAAAAAGGAATCCCCAATTCAATCACCGTCGAGCCGCTTTTTTCAAGAAAGTCAATTTGCTCCGGCAAGGCAGTCAATCCGCCGTCCCCTGCCATAATATAAGGGACGAAGATCTTATCCCCGCGTTCCAACACCGTCTGCATTGCATGATCGATCCGTTCCTTACCCATTCGCCTTTCCTCCTATCGCAGCTTTTACTGTTTCTACATCTTTGTCGCCGCGTCCGGAAAGGCAGACGGCGATCGTTTCATCTTTGCCCATTTCTTTTGCCAGCTTCAATACATAAGCGATCGCATGAGAGCTTTCGAGTGCCGGGATGATTCCTTCTGTTCGCGCTAACAGCTTAAAGGCTTCGAGTGCCTCTTCATCTGTCGCGGATGTATATTCGACTCTTCCGCTGTCTTTGAAATAGGCATGCTCGGGCCCGACCCCCGGATAATCAAGACCAGCTGATATCGAGTGGGCACTTTCAATCTGTCCATTATCGTCCTGCAGCAAATAGGTGAGGGTCCCGTGGAGCACTCCCGCTTTGCCGGCAGTAAGGACTGCTGCATGTTTTCCGGTCTCTATTCCGGAGCCTGCCGCCTCTACGCCATACATTTTTACTTCCGTATCTTCCGCAAATGGATGGAACATGCCCATCGCATTGCTGCCGCCGCCGATGCAGGCGACAACCGCATCCGGAAGCCTCCCTTCCTGTTCCAGCATCTGTTCCTTCGTTTCAAGGCCAATGACGCTCTGGAAATCACGGACGATCTGAGGAAAAGGATGCGGGCCAACGACAGATCCAAGTATATAGTGCGTGTCTTCAACATTGGAGACCCAGTACCGGAGCGCTTCATTCACGGCATCCTTGAGCGTGCCGCTTCCCTGACTTACACTTCTCACTTCCGCACCGAGCAGCTCCATCCGAAATACGTTCAGCTGCTGCCGTTTGATGTCCTCCTCGCCCATAAAAACGATACAGTCGAGTCCGAACAATGCACAGACAGTCGCGGTCGCCACTCCGTGCTGCCCTGCTCCCGTTTCTGCGACGACCTTTTTCTTCCCCATCCGCATTGTCAGCAGCGCTTGGCCGATCGTATTGTTGATTTTATGTGCTCCTGTATGGTTCAAATCCTCACGCTTCAAGTAAATTTTCGCACCGCCGACATGTGCCGTCAGATTTTCTGCGTAATAGAGCGGGGTTTGCCTACCAATATACTGGGTCAGATAGTATTCCATCTGGCGGGCAAATTCTGGGTCTGCCTTCGCTTTTTTGTATTCTTGTTCAAGCTGGGTTACGGCCGCCATCAATGTTTCGGGTACAAACTTTCCGCCAAATTGGCCATAGCGCCCTTTTTGATCTGGTAATGTATATGCTGTCATCCTTTGCACACTCCTCCGCTTTTCGCTAGATTGATAAACCGTCTGATCTTTTCTTCGTCCTTCTTTCCAGACGTCTCGACACCGCTTGATACGTCGACACCTGCCGGATCCACAATCCTGATCGCTTCGCGTACGTTATCCGCCGAAAGTCCGCCCGCAAGCAAAAGGCGAGTCTTCGGCACCCCGAGCTCATCAAGGAGTCTCCAATCAAACGGGATGCCCGTTCCGCCCCCCGGGCTGTCGACAAGAAGAAATTCACATGTATACGCTGCGGCTGATTCAACATCTCTCCTTGTCCGGATTGATACCGCCTTTATCACCGGGAATGGCAGCCGGCGGCAAAATTCCGGGCTCTCCTCCCCGTGGAGCTGCACATAATCCAGGCCTGCCGCCATCGCGATTTCCATCACCCGTTCCGCCGTTTCATTGACGAACACCCCGACCTTTTTTACACCTGGCGGCAATGTTTTTGAGATGACCGCCGCCTGCTCCGGCGAGATTTGTCGCCTGCTTTTAGCAAAAACAAACCCGATCATGTCAGCTCCTGCTTCAGCCGCCGTTTTTGCTGCCGCTTCTGTCGTAATGCCGCAAATTTTCACTTTCATAGACGAATCGACTCGCCAAGCGGAATGCGGAAGGATTCCAATGTTGCCGGCACATCAGCCGCCCGCATTAATGTTTCGCCGACGAGAACTCCTTTTGCCCCGGCGTCCCTCACCCTCACGACATCTTCCTGTGTCTTAATGCCGCTTTCACTGATGATGACAATATCCTCGCCTTTTAACACCCCGGCCACCCGCTCGGTCACAGCCAGGTCGACGTCGAACGTCTTTAAGTTCCGATTGTTGATGCCAATCAACTTCGCACCGGCATTCAGCGCCCGCTCTGCTTCCTTCTCGTCATGAACTTCCAGCAGGACATCAAGCCCGTGTTCAGCTGCATATTGATGGAGGCTCCGCAGCTTTTGATCCTCAAGCGCCGCGGCAATCAGGAGAATGACGCTTGCCCCATGTTCAGCCGCTGCATCGATTTGGACTTCATCGATCATAAAGTCTTTGCAGAGGAGCGGAACGGCCACCGCATCGGATACCGAGGCAAGATCCGCCAATGAGCCTTTGAAAAACTCCCTGTCCGTCAAAACCGAAATGGCCGACGCTCCTGCTTTTTGATAAATTCCCGCCTGTTCCACAGGATCGACTTCTTCATTGATCATTCCTTCTGAAGGGGAAGCCCGCTTCACTTCCGCAATGACCGCCATTTCTTCCGCCTTCTTCAACCCCTCAAAAAGGGACGGCCGACTCTTGCCCGGCTTCAGTGCCCTTGCTGAATAGATCGAATATAATTCCGTCACTTCCAAACGCTTCTGTTCGATGATTTTATCAAGAATGCTCATATGTCCTGCCCCTCCTTAAACGATTGCCCTTTGGCTTCTTTCAATCAAATAATGCAGCTTGCCAAGCGCTGCTCCGCTGTCAATGCTTTCGGCCGCTTTCTTAATTCCTTCATCAATCGTTTCCGCCTTTCCAGCCGCAAAAATTCCCAGCCCGGCATTCAGCAGCACGGTATCGCGGAAAGGCCCCATATCGCCGTCAAGCACGCTTTGCATGATCAGTGCATTCCGTTCAGCATCGCCACCGGCAATTTCCTCATTGCTATACACCGGCAAGCCGACCTCCTCTGGATGAAGCGTGAAGGAGCGGATTTTTCCGTCCTCCAGCATGACCAAATGATTCGTACCCGCAAGCGAGGCCTCATCCATATGGCCTGCGCCATTCATGACGACTGCCCTTTTTCTGCCGAGCTCCCGGAGAACTTCCGCCGTCAACTCAAGCCGGTCTCGCCGGTAGATGCCGAGCAGCTGGCTGTCAAGCTGAACCGGATTCGTCAGCGGGCCGATCAGATTGAAGATCGTCGGCACGCGCAAATCCCTTCTCACCTTCATCACTTTCTTCATCCCCGGATGTACATGAGGGGCGAATAAAAAGGCAATTCCATTCTCCTCCAGCAGCTCTTCCGTCTCCTCATAGCCCGTTTGGAGGGAGACGCCTAGACGCTCCAGTACGTCGGCGCTCCCTGTCTTGCTCGACACGCTTCTGTTTCCGTGCTTAGCAATTTTTATTCCGGCCCCTGCGATGACAAATGCAGATGTCGTTGATATGTTGAAACTGTGGGAGCCATCACCGCCCGTGCCGCAATTGTCCATCACGCTTGTGCGCAAGGACAGCAATGCCGGGGACTGTTCCCTAATTGCCTGAACGAGACCTGCAATTTCCTCCGCCGTTTCCCCTTTCAGCGCCAACAGGCCTAAAAGTGCTCCAGCTTCTGTCTCTGACGCCAAGCCACCCATCAATTTTCTGCCTGCGTCCCTCATCTCTTCTCTGCTCAAATCCTCACCATTCATCAGCTTCTGCAAGTGCTCCTTCAAAGCAAATCCCTCCCATCCAAAAAATAAAAAGCCCTCTGCAAACACAACTAACTATGCTTGCAGAGGGCGATAACCGCGGTGCCACCTCTGTTGAAGAAAACAGTCTCCATCTCAACCGGCAACAGTCATTAATAACTGATGCCGCTCCCGATAACGGCGGAAAACCGAATATTCCTACTTTTGTTCAGACACCCTCTCCTGAGCCCATTCTATTTGGCCGTCTGCACCGGATTCCCACCATCACCGGCTCTCTTTGGCACGCACCAAACATACTTTTCTCAATCATCGAGTTTATGAGTATTCTTCTGTAAAAATGCAAAAAGGGCCCTCATCCTAAAGGACGAGGAACCCGTGGTACCACCTTCGTTGACTGAAAAAAACAGTCCGCTCTGCCGGCAGCCCCAAATAGGACCGCCTGTCTCCTGTAACGCCGAGACGAATGCGCCAAAGCCTACTTCCTGCAAGCAAGGTTCGGTTTGGAGGCTCAGAAGTCCATTCACGAAGGGCGCACACCGGTTCACACCAGCCACCGGCTCTCTACAAGTGCGATTACTATCGTTACTACTCTTCATCATTGCCGAAAATTTGTGAGTTGTTTAAATTATATATCATCTTATTCACTTCACGGCCGGTTGTCAACCCTTTTTTTCAGTTGTGGTCCCCATATATTCTCTCCAATGAGAAACCCCTGCCCAAAATCTCGGAGGCGTTCAGGAAGATGACAAAAGACGATGGCTCTTTTTCTTGAAGGATCTTTTTCAAGTAGATTGCCTCAGACTGTTCGACAACACAAAGAATCATCGTTCTTTCTTTATTCGAATAGCCGCCAAGCGACTTGACCTTCGTCAACCCCCGATCAATCTCATCGCGGATGATCGCCTGGACCGTCTCTTCTTGTTCCGTAATGATCATAACCAATTTTGTCGGAGATGTCTGCAGCTGGACGAAATCGATGACCTTGCTCGTCACATAAATGGAGATCATGGCGAACAATGCCAGCTCAAGATTGAAAACAAGCGCGGAAGCAATGACGACAAAGCCGTCAACGAGCAATTGTGAGAAGCCGCTTGATAAGCCTGTGTACTGTTTCAGAATCTGCGAAATCATCGCCGTTCCGCCCGTCGAGCCGCCGCCGCGGTATACGATACCCAGCCCGACCCCAAGCACAATTCCCCCATAGATGGCTGCAAGCATCGGATCTTTCAGATGGACGCCCATGTCCTGCGAGAGCCAGATGACAAGCGGAACCGCCACTGTGCCAATCAATGTCTTCGCGCTGAAATCCTTGCCAAGAATCAGATAACCGACGATGAACAGCGGAATATTGATGCTGAACTGAACGAGGGCCGGATTCCAGTGATAAAGTTCATAAAGCAGCGTACTGACACCTGACATGCCCCCCGCTGCCAACTTTGCCGGAAGCAAGAAAATATTATAAGCGAGACCGACGAGTGCCGCCCCAGCAAAAACCTGAATATATTCAAAAGCTGTCGATTGAGACGATCTTTTCTTCACTAAGGACACCCTCTTTTCTTCAAAAAAATAGTATAAAAACTGTCCTCAGTTATTTTACCAAAAAACTTGGCTGTCCATTGGCAAACAGCCAAAATTACATTATTCGGACTTCAGCCACAAAAAAAACTGCCGGGTATACCCGGCAGCCTTCATCCAACATAAGTTTGCGTATTCTCAGTCCGGCTTCTCCGGACCGTAGCTTGCCCGCTTGTCCTTTTCAAACTCCTGCTCCTTCTCCAGCAAATCATTGGAGATATCATCGACAGGCATGACGAGCTGGTCCCGCTGCGCCTGCCTTTGCTGATCTTTCATGAAGGCCTCATCATGATCATTGCGCTCTTCAAGGACCTTCCTGCGGTCAATTTTATTTTGCGTCGGTTCATGGCTCAAAATGGTCATCCCCTTCACATCGGTTTACTAATCTATTTTCCACCGGTATGGGGATTGAAACATTTTTCGCTTAAACCGGCACCGTCGTATCGTAATTGGCCGTAATTTTGCCGCTTTCGATTTCATTGACAAAATAGCATGCCGCTTCATGCCCAGCCGCCATTCCTTTGTGCGCCTTCAGCTCCGGCACTTCCGTTTTGCAGCGCTCCTGTGCAAACGGGCAGCGAGTATGGAAGCGGCAGCCGCTCGGCGGATCCATCGGGGACGGCACATCTCCGCGCAAGACCATACTTGTCTTCACCCGTTCCGGATCCGGGACAGGGATTGCCGACAGGAGCGCTTTTGTGTAAGGATGCTTCGGCGTGCTGAAGAGCGAGCCTTTGTCGGCAATTTCGACAATTTTCCCAAGGTACATGACGATGACCCTATCGGAAATATGGCGGACGACTCCGAGATCATGGGAAATGAACAGATAGGTCAGCTTGTATTCTTTCTGCAGCTTCTCCAGAAGGTTCAGCACCTGAGCTTGGATCGACACATCCAGAGCCGATACCGCCTCATCACAGATGATCAGCTTCGGGTTCACCGACAACGCTCTGGCAATCCCGATCCGCTGCCGCTGTCCTCCGGAAAATTCATGGGGATAGCGGTCTGCATGGTATTCATTCAGCCCAACGGTTTCCAGAAGTTCAAGCACCCGTTTACGCCGTTCTTGTTTTGTCCCGACATTTTGGATAACCATACCTTCTGACAGTATTTCCGCCACTGTCTGCCGCGGGTTGATCGATGCGTAAGGGTCCTGGAAAATGATTTGCAGGTCTTTCCGGTACTTGCGCATTTCCCGCCTGGATAGGGAGGCGAGGTCGACATCTGCAAAGCTCACCTTTCCTTCCGTTGGTTCTTCAAGGCGCAGGATCGCCCGGCCTGTCGTCGATTTTCCACAACCTGACTCGCCGACGATGCTCACTGTTTCCCCTTCGTGAACGGTAAAGGAAACCCCATCAACCGCCTTCACGTGGTTGACCGTCCTTCCGAGAAATCCTCCTTTAATCGGGAAGTACTGCTTCAGTCCCTCAACCTTTAGCAATTCGTTTTTCGCCATACATGTTCACCTCCGGGTCTCCGTCCCATTCGTCGGAATAGATCCAGCAACGGACTTGGTTGCCGTTTTTATCTGTCATCAGATCAGGCATAACGTTTCTGCATAAATCGGTCGCTGCCGGACAGCGCGGCGAGAAGCGGCATCCCCCTGGAATTTCAAGGCTACTGGGGACATTCCCCTTAATCGGGATTAATTCCTCCTGCTCAATGTCGTGACGCGGCAAGGAGTTTAGCAGGCCGACAGTATAGGGGTGTTTCGGCTTTTTGAATAACGAAATCACATCCCCGTATTCCACAATTTGCCCGGCATACATGACGGCGACATAATTGCACGTCTCCGCCACAACACCTAAATCATGTGTGATGAAAATAACCGACATGCCAAGGCGCTGCTGCAGCTCTTTGATCAGGCCGAGAATCTGCGCCTGGATGGTCACATCGAGGGCAGTTGTCGGCTCATCGGCAATCAGGATTTCCGGATTGCAGGCAAGCGCCATGGCGATCATCACCCGCTGCCTCATCCCGCCCGAAAGTTCGAACGGATACTGCTTTACGCGCTGTTCGGGAGATGGGATGCCGACGAGACGGAGCAGATCGACCGCCCTTCGCAGCGCTTCTTTTTTCGGCAGTCCCTCATGGATCACGAGCGATTCACTAATCTGCCGGCCGACGGTGAACACTGGGTTCAAGGATGTCATTGGCTCCTGAAAAATCATCGAGATGACATTGCCGCGGATTTCACGCATTTTTTTCTCGGATAGGTCCAAAAGGTTTTCCCCGTTCAGCAGTACTTTCCCGCCCTTGATCTTTCCATTACTTGATAAAAGGCGCAGAATCGATAGGGAGGTGATGCTCTTTCCGGAACCCGATTCCCCGACGATGCCGAGAGTCTGCCCCTTCGGTACGGCAAAGGAAACGCCAGCTACTGCTCTCACTTCTCCGCTGTCCGTATAAAAAGACGTTTGCAGATCCTGCACTTCCAAAACCGGCTTCTCGGTTCGTTTCATTTTGTGTTCACCACTCTCTATACTTTTTATCACTTCAAGTCAATCCGTTTATTTAGCAGCTTGTACGAAATGTCAACCAGCAGATTAACAAGGACAAATAGGACCGAGATAACAAGAACGGTTCCCTGAACGATCGGGAAATCCCGCTGTCTGATCGCATCGATCGTCAGCCTTCCCATTCCGTTAATGGCAAAGATGGTTTCGGTCAGCACAGCGCCGCCGAGAAATGCACCGAACTCAAGACCGACAACCGTGATGACCGGAATGAGTGCATTTTTCAAAGCATGGCGGTAAATGACCGACCGTTCGCCTACTCCTTTCGCCCGAGCCGTGCGGATATAGTCCTGGTCAATCACCTCAAGCATTGATGACCTCGTCATTCTGGCGATAATCGCCGCCCCCCCCGTACCGAGCGTCACGACTGGCAGGAGGACTTGCCGCCAGTCATCGCCCCAGCCCGATGGGCGCATGCGGAGAATTTCCGGAAGCCAGTCAGCTCCCCCTGTGAAGTATTGGATTAATAGAAGGCCCATCCAGAAATTCGGCATCGACAGGCCAAAAAGCGCAATAATCATGATTGCCACATCGAGGAAAGTATAGCGCCGGACCGCTGATATAATGCCTGCAATCAAGCCGATGAACACCGCAAGTATTGTTGCATAGAAAGCGAGCTCGACCGTCACCCAAAAACGCGCCTTAATCTCATCTCCGACTGCCCGGCCGCTTCGGATCGAGTTGCCGAGGTCGCCCTGAAGGACATTTTTCACATAGGAGAAGTACTGGGTCGTTACCGGTTCATTAAGCCCGAGCTTTTCCCTGATCTGTTCGACTGTTTTTGGTGAAGCGCCTTCTCCTGCAATCATCTGCGCAGGGTCGCCCGGAATAAGATGCATGAGCGAGAATACGAGAATCGACACGCCGATCAGCACAGGAATCGTTTGCAGCAAACGCCGGATGATGTATTTAGTCATTAGCATGCATCCCCTTATTTCGTTTTCGGATCGAGCGCATCCCTCAACCCATCCCCGAACAGATTAAAAGCGAGAACAACTAGCACGATCATCAGCCCGGGAAACAAGACAACATGCGGAGAATCAATCATGAACGCCCTTCCATCACTCAGCATCGCCCCCCATTCCGGTTTCGGGGGTTTTGCACCGAGACCGAGGAAGGCAAGCCCGCTTGCGGTCAAAATGGCAGTCGCAATCCGGAGCGTCGCCTGGACGATGATCGGAGACATGACATTCGGCAAAATATGCTTGAAAATGATTCTCACATCAGAAGCGCCGAGTGCCTTGACCGCATCAATGTACTCCAATTTTCTGATCGCCAACGTCGACCCGCGGACGATTCTCGCAAAAGCCGGGATTGAAAAAATTCCGACCGCAATAATAACGTTTACAACACTCCCGCCAAGGACACTTACAATGGCAAGTGCAAGCAGAATACCCGGAAAGGCGAGCAAGACATCCATGACTCTCATGATTATCGTATCTGCCACCCCACCGTAATAACCGGCGAAGACGCCGAGAAGAATGCCGGCGAGTCCTCCGATCGCTACGGAGAAAAAGCCGACAGACAGCGTAATCCTCATCCCGAAGATAATCCTTGTAAAGATATCACGGCCAAAATTATCGGTACCGAACCAGTGCTCTCCCGAGGGAGGCTGCAGCTTGTTCATCACCATCACCTTATACGGATCCATCTTCACCATAGCTGGTCCAAAAATGGCGATCACGAGAAAAAGTACGATCAAGGCGCCTCCGGCTACAGCGGCTTTGTTTTTCCTCAGTTTCCCCCAAAATGTTTTGTATCTCCCGATGCGCGGATTTTTCTGCTGCAGTTGTTTCGAGACTACTTTGATGGCTGGCTGAGACAATGAAATCACCCCTCTTTCTACTTTTCTACTAAATATCCTTTCAAATCTTTCATTAAAATAATGTATGTTCTGCCATTTCCGAAATATGCTTTAGATATAAATACAATTTCAGAGGGGGAAAAAATCTGTGATCAAACAACACAAAAAATTGTGGGTTCTCCTGCTCACACTTGTCCTGTCACTGGGACTGGCTGCTTGCGCAGGCGGAAGCGGCAAATCTACCGGCAGCAAGGAAGAGCCGAAAGGAAATGAAAATACGGGCGGCGAAAATGCCGGCGGCAAGAAAGAAGAAGAAGAAGTGGCGGGCGGGGACCTCATCCTCGATGTGCAGTCGGATGCTTCATCCCTTGATCCCCATGGTTCGAACGATGTCCCATCATCCAATATCCAGGCAAACATTTATGAAACATTGGTCACCCGCAATGAAGCAAATGAAATCGAGCCCGGACTTGCGACAGAATGGGAGGCGGTTGACGACCTCACTTGGGAATTCAAGCTTCGTGACGATGTAAGCTTCCATGACGGTGAAAAGTTCACCGCAGAAGCTGTAAAGGCGAACTTGGATAGAGTACGAGATGAAAAAGTCGCCTCTCCCCGCTACTTCCTATATGAAATGGTTTCTGATATAGAGGTCGTGGATGATTATACGGTACGAATCAAAACAGAATACCCATTCGCTCCACTCCTGGCCCACCTTTCCCATAACGGAGGCGGCATGATCAGCCCGAAATCCATTAAAGAGGATTATGCGGCGATGGAAGGAGGAAAAGACCCTGGCGCCATTATCAGTGAAAACCCTGTCGGAACCGGCTATTTCAAATTTGAAAGCTGGAATCCGGGCTCTGAAATCAAGCTTGTCAAAAACGATGCATACTGGGATACTCCGCCGCTCGTCGACTCAGTCACGTTTAAAGTCGTTCCGGAAAGCGCAACTCGGATTGCTGATCTGGAAAGCGGATATGCTCATATCATCGATCCTGTTCAGCCAAATGAAGTGAAGCGCATTAACGATTCAGATTACGGTTCTGTTAACCAGAAAGCCTCTTCAAGCTTATCGTACATCGGCTTTAATACAGAAAAAGAACCATTCAACGATGTAAAAGTGCGCCAGGCAATCTCAATGCTCGTCAACAAGGATGAGATCATCAGTGGTATTTACGATGGGTACGGCATCCCGGCCGTAGGACCGCTTGCACCTGGTATTTTCGGCTACACGGACGAAGTAAAGCCGCTTGATTACAATGTGGAAAAAGCGAAGGAACTTTTGAAAGAAGCCGGTCTGGAAGGCGGGTTTAAATCAACTATTTGGACGAACGACAATCCGCAGCGTGTCGACACTGCTGTTATGCTGCAAGAAGCATTGAAAGCAGTGAATATTGAAGTGGAAATCGAAATAATGGAATTCGGCGCCTACTTGGAAAAAACGGCAGCAGGCGAACATGATATGTTCATTCTCGGCTGGTCGAATCCGACAGGCGATGCCGACTATGGCTTGTATGCCCTGTTCCACTCTTCACAAAAAGGAGATCCGGGCAACCGCTCCTTCTACGAGAATGCAGAAGTTGACAAACTTCTCGATGATGGACGCCGTGAAACGGACCCTGGCAAAAGACAGGACCTTTATAAACAAGTTATGGAACACCTTGTCACTGATGCTCCGATGGTCTATATCCATCACCAGGAGTATCTCAATGGTATCAGCAACAAAATCGATGGCTATTCTATTGATACGTCAGGTATCTACCAGCTGAAAAATGTAAAGTTTGTAGAATAATACACGCAGAGCGCCGCGAAAAAAATCGCGGCGCTCTTCTTATTCATGCAGCTGATAGAATCGCTTTGTATTTTTATAGAGGCTCCGACTGATTGCCTCCTCCTCTTCCCTTTTCAGAAGGGCAATGGTTGCGATTGATTGTTGGATCATCGCCGGTTGGGTAAGGCGGCTGGCAAAAGGACCTTCAAATGGCCAAGGCCCATCAGTCTCCACCATCAGCCGCTCAAGCGGGACAGCTTTGACCAGCTCCTGAATTTCCGGCTCATAGCATACATCCGGAGTCACCGAGACGAAATAACCATTCTTCATCATCCGCTCTACTGTCGGCTTTGCACCCTTGAACCAGTGAAAATGTGCCTTTGAAAAGGAGTGTTTCTCAAGCAAATCGCAAGCGATGTCCGCGTCGTCATAGACGGCATGGAGGACAATTGGTTTGTCCAGCTTCTTCGCCAGCCCGATCCAAAAGGACAGCATCTCTGTATACCGATCCATTTGGATGTCATGATTCATTTCCTGGCGCAGGTAATAGGGCAGGCCAACTTCACCGACTGCGATCATGCTGTCCTTATTTTCATCGATAAAAGCCTGCAGCCCTTCCAGTTCCTCATCTGAAGGTAGCAGCTGTTCTGGATGAAAGCCAAATGCAGGCTTTACCTCTTTATGCCATTGGCTGAGGGCAAGGTTTTTTTTGCAAGATTCGAGATCATAGGAAACCGAGATGAGTGCGTCACATCCGGCTTTTGGCAGGCCAGCGAGAATCTTCTCGATCTCCCTCTCTTTATAATGGTCAAGATGGATATGAGCATCAATAATGGGATGCATACTGTTCATCTCCCCGCACTTTTCTTTTCCAGTTCAAAAATTCGTCCGACAAAAGGAGTGCTTCGTCCCTCGGCCTAGGGAAAGGGATTTTCCATTCAGACTGGATTCTGGCCGGGCTTGTTGACAGGACAAGGATCCGATCCGAAAGAAAAAGCGCTTCATCAATATTATGGGTCACGAACAGAACCGTCTTCCTATGCTCCGCCCAAATATCAAGCAGCCACTCATGCATCTCCTGGCGAGTGAAGTCGTCCAATGCGGAGAATGGTTCATCAAGCAAAATGAGCGGCTGAGGGCTGAGCAGTGCCCGGATAAAGGCAGCCCGCTGTTTCATCCCGCCGGACAATGCATCAGGACGCGCATTCTCGTATCCGGACAAACCTGCCCGATTGATCATCCTCATCGCTTCCTGTTTATCTGGCTTCCCTGCGATTTCCTGGCCGAGCAAAACATTCTCCAGCACTGTCCGCCACGGAAAAAGTGCCGGCTGCTGCGGCATATAGCTGATCAGCCCCCGCTGGCCGGTAATGTTTTTTCCGTCGAGAAGAATCTCTCCGCTGTCAGGCTCAAGCAATCCGCCGATCAGATGGAAGAGCGTGCTTTTCCCGCTGCCGGAAGGTCCGAGAATAGAGACGAACTCGCCTTCCTTCACATCCATGTTTACGTCCTTTAGCACTTCCCGGTTTTGAAAACTTTTGGAAAGCTGCCGGATTGACAATGTTCCCATCTATTCATCCCCTTTTTTCCGCCAGCCGGCAAAATAGCGCTCCGCGAGGACAATTACCCCGAAAAAAAGCAGGCTGAGGATCATGATCGCGATAATGGCGACAAATACCCGTTCGGTCCGGAACGAAGATGAGGCGAGTGTCATGTATACGCCGATCCCCTTTTTCGCTCCGAGCCATTCGGAAATGACCGCTCCCATCACACTGTAGGTGGCGGAAATTCGCAGACCGGAAAACAATGACGGCATTGCGTTCGGCCATTCGAGCTTCGAGAAAACCTGCTGTTTTGAAGCTCCAGCCATCATCATATAATGCTTCATTTCAGGCGGCGGGTTGTTCAGGCCGCTGAGGGCGGCAATCGTCACCGGGAAAAAGCAGACGAGCGTGATGACGATCAGTTTTGGCAGCATGCCGAAGCCGAACCAGATGACGAGCAGCGGCGCAAGCACAATGATCGGCACATTCTGGGTCAGGATCAGCAGCGGATAAACAGCTTCCCGCACGCCAGGCAAAAGGTGAAGCAGGACGGCGGCTGCAATGCCGATCGAGCAGCCGATCACAAATCCGGCTACAGCAAGCCAAATGGTCGAGCCCATATGAGGCAGGAAACCACCGAAGCCCTTGACCCCTTCCTGCCAGATTCCGCTTGGTGCGGGTAAAAGCCAACTTGGTACATCAAACTGCCTGACAAGCAATTCCCATAGAAGAAGAACCGCGGCAACAACGGCTGCCGGCTTGCCTGCTCTCTTCCAAAACCCGGCCATCAGCGGTATTTCACCGTCAGCCCCTCCATGGTGAATCCTTCTCGGCTAGAGGCAATTTTCACTTGGCTGAGCACTGTATCAATGCCGAGTTCTTCCATGCGCGCATGCATCTTCTCGATGATACCGAGCAGTTCGGACAGCTCCCCTTCCATCGTTGTCTCCAGCGGATTGACTGCATATTTCACCCCGGACTCCTGAATGATCTTGATTGCTTCATCCACAAAAGGAATCGAGTCTTCCCCGTTTTTCGTTTTCGGTATAATTTGTATGCTTACTAGTGAATTAGCCATTATTTCTTCCTCCTTATTCGGGTAAAAATTCATTCGTAAAGGCGCTGTCGACATCAAGTTCCCGATCAAGCAAATCGTTTTTCATCATCCAATCGGTATATTTCTGCCAGACTTCCTTTTTCTGCTCTCCCCATCTCGGGGCATCGTCTTTGTATTTATCAGCAAGCCACTTTTGGCTGCTTTTCACAAGTTCAGGATCAAGATCCGGCTCTGCATCAATCAGGATTTCCGCTGCTTCATCCGGGTTTTCAATCGCAAACTCGTAGCCTTCTGCAACAGCCGCCATAAATGCCTTGACCAGTTCAGGATCTTTCTCGATCAATTTTTCATTTGTCCCGATCACCGGAGTATAATAATCCAGCTCTTCAGCGTAGTCGATCAGATAAAGCATATTGATATCTTCATTGCGCCGTTCCGCTTCAACTCCCGTCCAAGCATAGTATATCCAGGCAAAGTCGATATCTCTTTTAACAGCCGTAAAAAAGTCGGTATCCCCCATGTTGATCATCTCAAGCTTGCCCGGATCGCCGCCGTCCTGCTCCATGATCGTCTTGAGCATTGCCTGCTCAACCGGGGCTCCCCAACCTCCATACGTCTTCCCTTCAAAATCCTTCGGACGGGTAATGTTTTTATCAACAGGTGCAGCGAAGCCCGACGTGTTGTGCTGAATTATCGCGCCAATCGAGACGATCGGCACATCCTGGGTCCGCGCTTCTGTCACAGATTCCTGTGTCGTAATCCCGAAATCGGCCTTGCCGGATGCGACAAGCTGATCAACGCCGGCCTCTCCCGGCAGGATGATGTCGGCATCAATCCCATGCTTCTTGAAAAAGCCTTTTTCTCTCGCGACGTAGAGCCCAGTGTGATTCGTATTCGGAGTCCAATCAAGTACGACAGAAACCTTCCTCTCGTCAGACTTTCCGGACGACGACTCCTCCTGTTCTTTTTTCCCGCAGCCGGCCACTAATAAGAGCAGGGCAGCAGTGAAAAGTAGCCATTTCTTCATCTTTTTCCTCCTTAGCGTGAAGGGGAGTTTGAACCGCAAACGAAAAGATGCCCAGGTGAGTAACCTGGGCATCAAAAAGAACACTCATTCATAATCGAGTCGTATGTTCCCTTCGCTGGTATGAGCCAGAGCAGGTTCAAAGGGTCAATGTCTATCGGACACTCTCTCAACCGGCATCACCGGTTCCCCCACATTCCTATATATTTGTTTGACAATCCTATTATAACAAAGTTTCGCCAAATTGCCAGAAACGGAACCCTACTGCAGGCTTTTCTCCAAAGCCTGCCCGAGAACAGGATATTGATAGGAATAACCATGTTCCGCCGCCTTTTTCGGGATCGCGCATTGTCCGGCCGTAAGCATGACGTTCATTTCCCCGAGCAGAAGCTTTAATACAGGGGCAGGTACAGGCAGCCAGTGGGGGCGGTGCAGGACGTTTCCAAGCATTTTTCCAAACTCCTGCATCCGGACAGGCTGCGGGGCAGTCAAATTGAGAGGGCCAGTTATGCGGGAGTTTTCAATAGCGAAACGGATCAGCCCTGCGGCATCTGCCACCTGAATCCAGGAGATCCACTGCCGGCCGGAACCGATTGTCCCGCCTGCGCCGAGTTTATACGGAAGAGCCATCAGCGGCAAAGCGCCGCCATCACCGAGCACGATTCCGAGCCTGGCAAACACGGTCCGGATACCAAGAGGTTCCGCTTTCGCCGCTTCCTCTTCCCATTCACGGACGACGTTTGCCAAGAAATCATCCGCAGCCGGCCTGTCCTGTTCCGTGAACCTTGCTGTTTCCGACATTCCGTAATACCCGACCGCCGAAGCGTTGATGAGCACCTCCGGCTTTCTTTCCAATGCTGCAAAAATACGAATCACCTCGCGAGTCGCGTCCATCCTGCTCTGGAGAATCCGCTTCTTCTTCGCCTTCGTCCATCTCAAGCCATTGATCGAATCTCCGGCAAGGTTGACGAATGCATCCACTTCGCCGAGATGTTTCTCCGGAATGCAGCCTTCCTCAAGCCACTGGACATAACCCGGTTCCTTCGCCCGCTCTCGGCTCCGGGTCAGAATTACCACTTGATGGCCGTTTTCGTTCAGCTGCCGCTTCAACTCCGCCCCGACAAAACCGCTTCCGCCTGCAATCGCAATCCGCATTTCCTATCCCTGCCTTTTTCTTCATTATAACGTCGTGCGGGAGGACCGCAATGTTTACAGATAGGAGAAAATAAAAACGGCCGGATCCAAGCTTATCGGATCCGGCCTTCGCTTATAAGGAAATAGATTGCAGTTCTTCTTGATTCATCGGCTTCAACGTATAGCCGAGCTCTTCCAGCTTTCCAATCAGCTCTTCGCATACCCCGCAGTTGGCGACGATAAAAGAGCGGTCCGTCTCCACAGTGTCCTTTACGGTTGAAAGCATTTTAAATAGGGATGCGGTCTTTTCGTATGTTTCGTCTCTCGGCAGTTCCTTCAAAAGCTGTGATGTTTCCTCTGTGAATGGCAAGATCCACAGTTCGCAATCAAGCGGCAGCTCAAGCATCTCGCTGAACACGTCCATTTTTTCCATCGGTGTCCGCAATGTATAGTCAGTCAGTTCATAAACACTCATTTCATTGTAATTGATATCCTTGAACGGCGATGGATCGCCTTTTTCAAAAGCCTTGATTTGCAGTTTGGATCCTGCTGTCTCTGTACCGTTACTATTTATTTCCTTAAACACACTGCTCATCTTCGCTTCCCCCTACTCCATTGTTTGTATATCTATTTACCTTTTTCATCTGGTTTTAAACCTTTGCGCCGGCGGGACGCACCGCCCAATTTTTACCGGCTACCTGGCTACAGTCTCTTTTAACAGACTGGCCAGTCCGTCGGAGTTCTTGACAAGTCAGTATTTTTTGAATACTATATAATTAGTGAAATCACTTTCATTCAACAGGAGATGAAGCGTTTGTTTGCTGATGATCGGTTTCAAGGATACCAGCCCGCAAACCTCCGTAAAGACTTCATATCCGGAATTACTGTCGGAATTGTGGCCATTCCTTTGGGGATGGCTTTTGCCATGGCGTCAGGAGTCAAGCCTGAATATGGCATCTATACGACCGTCATTGCCGGATTGATTGTTGCTTTATTTGGAGGATCAAGATTTCAGATTGCGGGACCCACCGGGGCGTTTATTCCGATTTTGCTTGCCGTTGTGCTTCAGTACGGCTACGAGAATCTGCTCATCGCCGGCTTTATGGCAGGCATTTTGCTAATGGCGATGAGTCTTTTCAAATTAGGGAATCTGATTCACTATATTCCCCGCTCTGTAACCATCGGCTTTACCGCCGGCATTGCAGTCATCATTTTCACCGGGCAGCTTGGCAACTTTTTCGGGCTGGCGGATTTGGAGAAAAAAGAGTACTTTCATCAGAATATGGCCGTCTTCTTCGGTCATATTGGCGGTGCGAGCGGCTACAGCATTCTCACTGCCGCCATCGGACTGCTCGTCATTTTCTTCCTGCCGAAGATTATGCCAAAAGTGCCGGTATTACTCGCCGGGCTGATCATCCCGACGATAGCCGCCGCTATATTTTTCCCGTCAAAGGTTGCAACGATCGGTACAGTGTTCGGTGGGATACCACAGTCGCTGCCGAAGTTTGCTTTTCCGGAAATTACACTCGAAAAGGTCGGGCTTCTTTGGCAGCCTGCTTTGATCATCGCTGCCCTCGGGGCGATCGAATCATTGCTTTCAGCCGTTGTTGCTGACGGCATGACGGGAGACCGGCACCGTTCCAACCGCGAGCTGTTCGGACAGGGACTGGCCAATGTCGCTGCCCCGCTTTTCGGCGGAATCCCGGCTACAGATGCGATTGCGCGGACGGCGACCAATATCAAGTCCGGTGCGTTCAGCCCGCTCTCCGGCATCTTTCACAGCCTGTTTGTGCTCATTACGCTGCTCCTGCTTGCCCCTTACGCCTCTTTTATTCCACTTGCCGCGATGGCACCGATTCTGATGCTTGTCGCTTGGAATATGAGTGAGAGAAAAGCCTTCAGGCAGATTGTAATGCTTCGCACAAGCGATTCGATTGTGCTCCTGGCCACCTTCCTGCTGACTGTTTTCGTTAATCTGACTGTCGCTGTCCAGGCCGGACTGCTGCTCGCCTTTCTCTCCTTTATCAAAAAGAAAAGCGAATCGCTTGGCTTTGAGCGATCGCAGCAGGAAGCCCTCGATCTGACTGCCCATTTCCGCTATAAGACTTTTACGGTAAAAGGGCCGCTTTTCTTCGGAACCGCCCAGGCATTTGAGCATTCCCTCTCAGCCACGCTTGAGAGCGCGCCGAACGTCATCATCCTCAATATGAGCGAAGTGACCTTTATTGATGCCACCGCTGAGGAAAAGCTTGCCTCCTTCATCAGCAGTATGAAGAAATCGGGCAAAACCGTACTGATTGCCGGGCTGCCGCGATGGGGATTGGAGCTGTTCAAAAAAAGCGGCCTTTTCGAAAGCATGGGGGCGGACGCCTTCCACCCCGACGAAGAAAGTGCCATTCGGGCAGCCGCTGGAAACGAAAAGGAACCTGCGCTCGTTTCCATTGCCAATGAATGATTTTCGTTTTCTTCTGGTATCAAAGGGCGGGATTTACACCGGAAGATAGGGAGTTTTGTTTTCTTCAGGTATCAAAAGACAGGATTGACACCTGAGGAATTGATTTTCCGAATTCTTCAGGTGTCAAAGAGTAAGATAGACAACGAAAAAAAACTCCATCTTCACCTTCACACAAGATGAAAGGGCCGTCATAGAAAATCAGTTTTCACCGACTTTCGAGACAGCCCTCTCTCCTTCTTATTTACTTGCAGTTTTCCAATAGCGGGATCCGTCTGCCGTTCGGTCCAAAAACTTGTTTTCGAACAATTCACGGCGGAGAAGCGCGGCATCGCCGAATGTATGATGCCGGTCAAGCAACTCGTTTACTTCTTTTTCGCTGTACTCCCGTCCATCCTCAAAAAAGTCGGCAAGCCACTCAACAGCCATTTTCTTCCGGCTTCGCTTAGCCGGCCAGGCTTTAAGCTGTCCCTCGCCATTATAGAAGCTGCTGATTTCTTTTGGTACCATGCGATTCACTCTCCCCCTTATCCCTTTTCGGCACTTCTGCCTAAAATCCTTCAAGAGAAGAGAGCATCGTTCGTTTTTTCCTTATTCTTGCCCCGCAAGTTTCACATTTGACAGGTGATGGAGGAAACTGCCTTTCCTCCTGTTGCAAGCGAGTTAACCTCCCCTTCTTCAACTTCATTCTCAAAGAAAACAGAAAGAGTTAAAGATCCATTACTGGCGGCTCCTCAATCCACCCCATCTTCATCATAAGCTCGAGTCCTTCCCGATTGTAATCAAATATTCCCTTTGCTTCTGTCGCTGTATGGAGGACTAAATCGTTGCGCCACAATAATGTAGCGCTAAAGCCTTGGCCTCCAAGAGCAAAGCTGCCAAAAAGATAATTGCAAAACAACATCAATCTGTTTGAAAATGGGGCGATCGTTGAGCTAGTAACGGTTCCTCCCTGTGTAGCAAGAGGCGGGATGTCATCCTCGAGCATCATATCCCCTACTGTTTTCATCGTGTTTTTTGCAAGCTCCAGCCCTTTTGAAAAATACTTCTGGACTTCCTTGTCATCGGTACATTGGATAAACCCCTTTAATAACTGCATCCCTGTCACATTAGACTCAATCGCCCGGTAGAGGACGCCATATTCCACAGTATTCATTTGCCGTTTTTGCCCTGCAAGGTTTGTGCCTTTAAAGTATTTTTTGTCGGTGATAAAATCAATTGATTTTGGCATATTCACTAAAGTGGGGCGTGGAATAATCGCCTTTTCAAGAAGGTATTGTGTAAACGCGTTATAGTAATACTCTGTTATTTTCGTAAGTTTTTTATAAAACTTCACAATATCTTCTCGATATGAAATGGTTAAGTGTAGAGCGTACATCCCGGTACTCACTTCCTTCAGAAATCGGCAAAGCATAATATCAAACCCGTTTTCCCATAACTTTGGGGCATCCAGATTTACGTCTTCTTTCGTGAAACCTTCTGGCTGGGCTGCCCCTTCTTTTCCAAGCAAATTTTGGATTTCAATAACCATCGGATGAAGTTCATTCCATAATCCTGTCATGAGACTCTTGGCTTCGTCCTCATCGGCTTTTTCGATGATGTATTCCAGGATTCTCAAAATCATTGTTTTTTTATGATATGTCATCCATAGTGCCCCGAGTTCAACGGAGCTCATTTTAGGTTGATTCGCCAATAGATAAACCTCCAAGTACGTGTTTTAACGTATTTTCACCCCCCTTCCAGCATTTATGCATCCTTCCTTTTTTCAGCTACTGACTGGCTTTATTGGCATCGCTTTCCGATATGTTTTATGCTAGGGGAAAACAAGTGGAATATGAGGAGGCATAATGGAGAAGCTGGCACTGCTCATCTATCGTTATCGTAAATCCGTTTTGACTGCCTGGACGGTTCTTGTCCTCTTTTTCGGTTTTTTTGCGCTGAAGCTGCCTGCTGTTCTCGGTGGCAGCGGGTTTGAGTATGCCGGAACCTATCAAGATGTGCAGGACATTCTTGAAGAAGATTTCGGTATACCTGGCTCGCTTATTGTACTATTTGAAAACAAAAAGAGTGCCACTGACGGGGATTTCAAATCTTTTATTGAAAAGACGCTTTCTCGCGCTGAAGAAGCCGGTGCGTCGATTTATCAGTCTCCTTTAGACAATCCGGACATGGTGAAGGAGAACCGGGCCTTTGCCTTGATTCACTTTGAAGGTGCAGAAGATGAAGACATGCCGGACAAGATTGCAGCGATCAGAGAAACCCTGCCAAAGGAACAAGGCTTCAATGCAGCTCTGACAGGCAAGGAAGTGATCGAGGAAGATATGAGCCTGGCAGCACAGGAAGACCTGATCCGGGCTGAGTTGATTGGCATCCCGATTGCACTGTTTGTCCTGCTTCTCGCCTTTGGCGGCGTGGTTGCGGCATTGGTTCCGCTTATTACCGGATTCGTCTCTGTTGTCGTGGCCATGGGTCTGCTTTATTTCACCGGCAAGTATGTGGACTTATCGATTTTTGTCTTGAATACCGGCCCGATGATCGGACTTGCCCTCGGCATCGACTTCGCCCTCCTGTTCGTAAATCGCTTCCGCGAAGAGCTGACAGAAAAACAATGGAAAGAGGCCGCTGTCAAAACCGTTATGACTTCTGGCAGGGCGATCGTTTTTTCAGGATTCTGTGTACTGCTGGGAATGATCGGCATGCTGTTCATCCAAGTCGGCGTCTTCCAGTCTGTTGCCATCGGCGGGATTGCCGTTGTCCTCACCACTGTAATCGCAGCGAACACGTTCCTTCCTGCACTGCTTGCTGTCATCGGACCGCGCATCGACAAGTGGCGAATTTTGAAAAGGAAAGAGAAGGCGACAAGCAGCTGGCACAAGTTTGCGGCGTTTGTCATGAGAAGGCCCGTCATGATGGCTGTCGCAGCGACCGGTATCCTGATCATCGGGGCATTGCCTGTATTTCATATGAAGCTGGTGATTCCAGCAGCGGACGCTCTTCCAAAATCCTATGAAACAAGAAATGCTTTTGAAAAGTTTGAGGATACATTCCGGCAGAAGGACCGCACGGAAGTACCGATTATTGCTTCAGGCAAAGAGGAAATCCTCGATTCGCTTTCTGAGCTGGAGAAAACAGTGGAAAAGCTAGAGAAGGATCCGCTCGTCGGGAAGGTCGGCTCTGTGTTTTCAGCAACAGGCATGAACGCAGCCGAGCTTGACAGCGCATTTCAGCAGCCTGAAATGAAAGAACGGCTTGCTCCCGCCATTGAAGGATTGACGAACGGCAAACTAGCGCTGCTCCAAATCGAACTCGATGCAGACCGCTCCTCAGAAGAGGCTAAAGATTGGGTGCGCAGCCAAAATGACAAAGGGGACAATTTCATTTTACGCACGGGCGGTGAAGCAAAGTTCCAACAGGAAATTTTTGACGAGATTTACGATAAAATCGGCTATAGCTTAACGTTTATTTTGCTTTCGACGTTCGTCGTCCTTTTTATCGCCTTTAAGTCGGTGCTCATTCCGCTGAAGGCAATCATCATGAATGTCATCTCACTCGGCTGCACATTCGGGATTGTCGTCTGGCTCTTCCAGGAAGGCCATCTTGTCAGCCACCCCGCAGACATTGCACTGATGATCCCCGTATTCGCGTTCAGTATCGTATTTGGGCTAAGTATGGATTATGAGGTCTTCCTCATCTCCCGGATTCACGAAATTTATTTGCAGATAGGTGACAACGATCACGCGACATTGGAAGGCTTGACGGCAACAAGCAAAATCATTACGTCAGCCGCAGCAATTATGATTGTCATTACGGGTGCCTTTGCCTTTACCGGCATCGTACCTGTCCAGCAAATGGGAGTTACGGTCGCTCTCGCCATCTTCATCGATGCTACAATTGTCCGGATGCTTCTCGTTCCGTCGCTGATGAAATTATTAGGGGACTTGAATTGGTGGGCCCCTTTTCATAAACAAAAGGAGCATGGATATGGCAAATAATGCTTTGAGATTTTTATCGGCATTTATCGCCACCATAGCAATCTTTATTGCGGGCTGTTCGCATATGAATGAAAAGCAGCAGATAGAAGTTCAAAAGCGAATCGGCCATAACAATCAATACGAAGACATCAACAAAATTACCGATCCGGAACAAGTCCAAAAATCCAAAGAAATTTTGACCGCGGGTAATTGGGAATCTGCAAAAGTGGAGAGATCCGCCCTGCTGATTACAAAATTCAACTTAAAAGGCCCAAGGCGAATGCTTTGATATACGAATTGTGGATAAGCCCTGATCAAGATAAATTGGAAATCGTGATAGATGCTGAAAGTAAATATGTTCAATTAGACAAGGACGACTCAGCGGTATTATTTGAAATACTTAGTGGCCAAAAACTGCCGGGTCTGCCTTAGAACCGCAGGATGGTTTTGGGGTGTGCGTTTGATCGGAAAGTTTTTCAGCAATAGTAAAGCGGTCCCCCCTGCAGACAGGTGAGACCGCTTTTTACTATTATTTCTTGGCTTGCATGAATGGCCACCAGTTCGCTTTTCCAAGCAGGTTGATCAATACCGGAACGAAAAGCGGCAGAATGATCAATGCGTAGAACAGGAGCCCCGAGAGAACGACAGTCGCAATCTGGAGCATCGATAGTACGCCGGATGGCAGCATCGCTGCGAATGTGCCTGCGAGGATGACTGCCGCGCTCATGATGACCGTGCCCATGTTTTTCATCGCTAGGATGATTCCGGTTTTGACATCCAGCTCTTTATATTCGCTAAATCGATCCATTAAGAAGATCGAGTAATCGACACCGAGTGCGATCAAGATGACGAAGCCGAAGAACGGAGTCGCCCAGTTGATTCCCGGATAGCCAAGAATGTTGACAAAAATCACTTCCGTCAGCGCAATGGAAGAATAATAGGTTAAGAGCAAAGAACCGATAATATAGACCGGCATGACGAGGGACCGTAGCAGGATGATAAGCACGAGAACAATCCCGATCATCATGTAAGTGACGGTCTTCGTATAGTCAGAATTGGACATCGACTCAAGGTCGCGGTTCATCGACGTGATGCCGCCGATCCCTACTTTCGCCTGCTCCAATTTCGTGCCTTTGACGGCATCCTTGACCGTGTCTTCAATTTCTCCAATCATTGCCATCGACTTCTGGTCGTATGGGCTCGACTCCAAAACAACATCAATCGTCGTCATTTTTCCATCCGGCGACATATAAAGGTCGAACACTTGCTGGAACTCATCACTTGAAAGCAATTCTTCCGGTATGTTGATGCCGGATTCCTGCAGATTCGTCCCTTTCGCAAGATCATCCAAATAGCCTTCCGCTTCACCAAATCCACTTTCGATTTGGCCGAGACCTTCGCTGCTCTGTTCCAGGCCATTGCTCAGCTCGTCAAGCTGGCTGCCCATATCCCCGAATCCGCTCTTCAACTGATCTTGGCCGCTTGCAATCTCACCGAGCCCAGTCGCGATCGCCGGAATCTGACCGACAACTTGATGCTGTCCGGATGCAGCCTCTCCTAAACCGGACTCAAGGCTTGCAAGACCGTTGCGGATGTCCTCCAGCCCTTTCGCAAATTGGCCGAGCCCTCCGCTGATGCTGGCGAGATTTTCATTTGCCTGCGCAAGCCCGCTGCGCACCTTTTCAAGCTCGCCATTCAGGGCAGTGATGGTTCCTCCCGCAACAGCAACATTTTTTGTCGCATTGCCGACAATTCCCTGGATCTCTGCCAAATTCGCATCTTCGGCAATCTCCGGGTGATTGGCCACAAGGCGGTTCAGCGGCCCTTCAATTGACGTGAGCTGCTGCTGTGCTTCCTGCAGGCTTGCCGGAACTTTTCCGTATTCCGCAATCAGCCCGGAGAGTCCCGCCTGCACATCTTTGTAGCCTGCAAGCAGCCTCTCTGTTCCAGTTTGTAATGTCTTCGCCTGCTGGCTCGCCTGGGCAGCGCCGTTTTTCAATTCACCAGCCCCTGCTGTTCCTTGGCGGATCCCCGTTTCAATTGCACCAAGAGCAGTCTGCAACTGGCCGACCCCTGACTGGAGCTGCTTCGTACCTTTATGGAGATCGTCGATGCCGCTCGTCGCCTTTTCCATCTCCGGCTTGGAGCCTTTGATCGACTTGGCGGCTTCATTTAAGCCATCCTTGATGGCGGCAATGCCTTCTGTCCCTTCGCCAATCCCTTTCCCAAGCTCACCAGCCTGTTTCTTCACATAGATTTCTTCCAGTTTCTCTCCTGTCGGACGAGTGACGCCGCGGATTTTATCGACGTCATCGAGTTTCTCAAGCTTGTTGTCAATCGCCTCAAGAAGCGTCAAATATTCTTTTGTTTTCATCGAATCGTCGTTTTCCAGAACGATTTGAATCGGCATCATTTCTCCCGGTCCAAAGCTGTCAGCGACAAGGTTGAATCCTTTGACTGATTCATAATTATCGCCAATTTCATCTAAGGAATTGAACGACAGTTCCCCGTCATAACTGATAAGGAGCGGAACCGTAATGATGGCGACAATCCCGAGCGCAGCCAACGGGCGGACGATGGCGAGATTGCCCATCTTCTCCCAGAGCTTGCTCTCCGAGTGGGATATATCTTTCTTCACCGGCCAGAACAAAGCCTTTTTCAGTGTATACATGAAAAATGGCACAATGGTAAATAGAGCAATAATCAGCACAAAAACCCCGACGGCGACCCCGACAGCCGATTGATAAAGTTTAAAGGAAGCAAAACCGATCGATGCAAACCCAATCATAACAGCGACTGCACTGTAAATGACTGTTTTGCCTGCCGTTTTGTACGTCGTTACGATAGCAGACGGAATATCCTGTCCCGTTGACAGTTCCTCCTTATAGCGGCTTAGAAGCAAAATACAATAGTCCGTACCAATCCCAAACAAGACGGCGACGAGGAAGGTCGCGGTGAAGTTGGAAATCGGGAAGTTCAATTTATCAACGAGGAAAGAAACGATCGACTGGCTGACAACGTATGTCATCCCAACTGTGAGGAGCGGCACAAATGGCGCAACTGCCGATCGGAACACGAGGACGAGAACAACCATGATAAAAATGACCGTGATCACTTCCGTCTTTTTCAGTCCTTTTTCCGAGCTGACAATCACGTCTTCATTTATGAGGGAGTTGCCCGTCATGTACGTCTCCACGCCTTGTGTTTTTATCTCTCTGTCAAGGCTTTCCCGAATTTCGCTAATCTCTTTTCCTTCTGTTTTGACGTCGAGCATGGCGATGACTGTTTTTCCGTCTTTGGAGATAAGCTGATCCTTCAGATTTTCATCATTAAAAGGGGCAGTAATATCGGCGATGCCGAGCTTATCCTTACTTTTCTCCAGTCTGTCGATTGTTTTCTCCGCATTGCCCAGCTGTTCATCCGTTAATTTTTTGTCTCCATGGAACACGACGATGAACGCGTCCGTCCCCTTGGCCTTCGTTGAATACTTAGCCGTAATTTCGGAAGCGACTTTGGACGGGTAGCCCTCCGCAATCGTAAGCTCCCCTTTTTCCCTGATAAGCTTTGACATATCGGGTGCTGTGAAAAACAGCGCGATGGCTGCTATGATCCACACCGCCAAAATCGCCCATCTGAATTTCAAAACAGATTTCATTCCCGTTCCTCCTCGTACTTTTCGAGATAGTCTGCAATTTTTTTATATACATTCGAAAAAATCTCCATCTCTTCCTCAGGTATCGCCCGGACAATCGACTCGACAAAATGGTTAATTTTCTCTTCTATTGCTTCGTATAGATCCCGGCCTTCCTCTGACAGGTGCAGGTGGACATTTCTCCTGTCCCCTTCATCACGCTTCTTCTCGATCAAGCCTTTCTTAACCAACTTATCCACCTTGACAGTGATGGCACTCTTATGTACGAAAAGCTGCTCCGCAAGCTCAGATGCCCGGACTCCCCCCTGCTGGTACAGCATCCGCACAAGCAAAAACTGCTCAAGTGACAACTCTTCCATAAGCTGGTTCGACATCTGTGAGGAAATGCTTTTCGACCCATGCAAAAACACGCTCATATACCGGTCAAAAATGACCTGGATCTGATCCTTTTCCAAATTAGTTCACCCCGTCAACTATTTACCTCATTAACTATAAGATAGCCAGGCTTGGACCGTCAATGGAAGAGTTGTGAAAATATTTTTATAGTTTTTTTGCGAATAAGGTAGCGAAGTGATTAACAAGGCGTGGATTCTAAAGGGAATATTGTAACAGCGGCTCCCACAAAAAAAGGGAGTTGTCCCAGAAGTCAGGCTAAGCCGACCTTCCAGACAACTCCCATTTTTTCATTTATCGTGCGGAGTATCCGCCATCAATGACGAGTTCGCCGCCAGTGATGTAAGAAGCTTCATCAGAAGCGAGGAACAGAATTGCGTTTGCGACTTCTTCAGGCTGCCCGAGCCGCCCCATTGGAGTGGCACGAACCAGCATGTCCATTGCGTCTTTGTATTCGGTCAGGTTTGCCGTCATCGGTGTTTCGATGACACCCGGGAATACCGTGTTGACGCGGATGTTGTATTGGCCCAGCTCAGCTGCGGCTGCACGCGCGATAGCACGCAGGGATCCTTTAGATGCGGAGTAATGGTTAAAGCCGGAGCCGATGATTGCTGTGTAAGAGCATGTGTTGACGATTGATCCTTTGCCGGCTTCCTTCATATATTTCGATGCATGTTTGATGCCGAGGAACGGACCGAAAGAATTGATTTTGTGCATTAGAGCCCAATCCGCATCAGTAATTTGATCAGGTGTTTTTTCGGAAGAGATTCCGGCATTGTTGATTAAAATATCGATACGGCCGTATTTATCTTTGATTGCTTTTGTCACCTCAGCCCAATTCTCGTCTGAAGTCACATCAAGTTTCATTCCTTCAACATTGTCGAGTTCAGCGATTTTCGCCAAGTTTTCCTCGTTGATATCGGCTGCAATGACAGTCGCTCCTTCACCGGCGAACAATTTGGCCATGGAAGCTCCCATTCCGGATGCTCCACCTGTGATGATAACGATTTTGTCTTGTAAACGGTTCATAGCCATTCTCCTTTAACATAAGTGTGTGGCCGTCTGCCAGATTTGACGGCATGTTCCCGGATAGTATGGGCTGCTTTTGCATCCGCAATTCGGGAACAATCCGGCAGGGTCATCCTTATTGTGCATGATGGTCAGAAATCTGTCATCTTTTGAGACGGGTTTATCCGTTTTCGTTCCTTTTTCGCCACAATATTTTTGTCAAAATATCCGATGTGTATCACGCCGGCAATTTTTTCACCCGGGGCAACACCGATTGCTTCCCGGAATTTCGGGTCATAAATATGCCCGGGAGTTTTCCAAACCATGCCGAGGTCCTTTTCCCATGCAAGCAGCTGCAGATTCTGAAGCATGCAGCTTGTGGCGGCAAAGTCCTCTTCCCACACTTTCTGGCGCGGATCCTCATCCATGACGACTACAAGGAAAGCCGGCACATTGATGAATTTATTGCGCATTGCCTCGTGTTTGCTCTTTTCATGGCATTGCAGCACCGTATCAATAAATGCTTCTTTCCGGTCGCCTGAGATGAAAATAAAACGCCATGGCTCCCGGACTTTATGCGTCGGGGCCCAAACCGCGTCTTCCAAAAGGGAGAGGACGAGTTCGCGGCTCACTTCCTTGTCGAGATAGCCATTTTTGACCGATGTCCGTTCACGGATCACATCTGCAACAGAACTTGTTGTCATCATCAATTATTCTTCCTCCTGCTCATTAACTGAGAACCATTTTCATTTATCATATCAATGATCCGAAAGGAAAGCAATGAGATGGACAACCTCAAGAATGGATCAGTTTTACCGGTGCCGGCCGCTCCTCTGAAAAGCTGTACGCATGCAATATTTTACCCTTCGCTTCTTCTGCCGATTCCCCGTTGCTGTGGATGGTAGCGATCGCTTCTCCCTTTTTAACCGGATCGCCGATTTTCTTGTGAAGAACAACGCCAACCGCCAGATCGATAACCGATTCCTTCGTTGCCCGTCCTGCCCCAAGGATCATGGCGGCAATTCCAATTTCGTCAGCCAGTATTCCGCTCACATAGCCGTCGACCGGCGCTTCAACGTCTATCTTATAAGATGCCTGCGGCAATTTCGACAAGTCGTCAATGACGGAGCTGTCCCCGCCCTGTGAGGAGAGGAATAGCTTGAACTTCTCGAATGCTTCTCCATTTTTGATCACGTTTTCCAGCATACTCCGCGCTTCCTCCTCAGACGCTGCCTTTCCGGCAAGTACAGCCATTTTGCTTCCAAGTACAAGGCAGAGTTCCTGGAGATCGGCCGGCCCTTCACCTTTTAACGTCTCCGCCGCTTCTTTCACCTCGAGCGCATTTCCGACCGCATATCCGAGAGGCTGGCTCATGTCGGAAATGACGGCCATCGTCTGCCGGCCGACACGGCTGCCGATTTCAACCATTGCCGCAGCGAGCGCCTTGGCGTCATCCATATTTTTCATAAAGGCCCCGGAGCCGACTTTCACGTCAAGGACAATCGCATCTGCTCCCGCAGCGATTTTCTTACTCATGATCGAGCTTGCGATCAACGGAATGGAATTGACTGTTGCTGTGACATCGCGAAGTCCATATATCTTTTTATCGGCCGGTGTCAGGTTTCCTGTCTGGCCGACAACTGCCACTTTGTTTTGGTTCACAAGATCAATGAATTGCTGATCAGAGATTTCCACATGAAAACCCGGGACAGCCTCAAGCTTGTCAAGCGTTCCTCCAGTATGGCCGAGCCCTCTGCCTGACATTTTCGCAACCGGAATTCCGAGGGCTGCCACCATCGGCGCCAGAATTAGTGTTGTCGTATCGCCGACCCCGCCAGTCGAGTGCTTGTCGACCTTGATTCCCCCGATGGCAGAAAGGTCGATTTGGTCTCCCGATTCAACCATTGCCATCGTCAGTTCCGCTGTTTCTTCCGGGCTCATTCCCCGGAAATAGACCGCCATCAGGAAAGCCGCCATCTGATAATCCGGAATGGAACCATCCGTATACCCTTCAATGACGAAACGGATCTCCTCTTTTTCCAGTGGAAGCCCATCTCTTTTTTTCGCTAAAATATCAACCATTCTCACGCGGGTCACTCCTTTTCAATTCGATCTGCAAAACGCTTACTTTCCTTCATTATCAAAGGTTCTGATGCAGATGTCAAAAAGGAGAAAGTTTTTCAAAAAACATTGCCACAACCCGATGAAGATATGCGATGATAGAGTTATTCAGTATGCAAGAGAGGAGTTTATATTAATGAAAGAAGAAGCAATCGGCTGGATTAAATCCTTCGCTGTTGCCATCATTCTCGTCGTGGTCGTGCGCACCTTTTTGTTTTCACCTGTGCTTGTCGACGGGGCATCCATGGAACCGACACTCCATGACCGGGAGAGGGTCATTATGAGCAAGACTGTGTCCTGGATCGGGGAAGCGGACAGAGGAGATATTGTGATTATTTCTGCTCCTGAAGAAAAAACACATTATGTGAAAAGGGTGATTGCTGTACCGGGGGATATCATTGAAATGCGGGATGACGTGCTCTTGTTGAACGGCGAAAAAGTAAGTGAGCCTTATTTGGAAGAAAACCGGAAGCAGGCAGCGAAGCGCGGAATGAAACTGACCGAGGATTTTGGCCCGATTGAGGTTCCGGATGAGGAATACTTTGTCATGGGCGACAATCGCTACCGCAGCAAGGACAGCCGCAATGCACTCGGCTTCATTCAAAAAGAGCAGATCATCGGAAAGAGCAAATTCGTCATCTTCCCATTCGGCGAGATCCGCTCCATCCGCTAAGAGAACCTGTCTCTGTTCCTGAGACAGGTTTTTCCATGCCGGGCCAATGCCTGTTTTGGTATACTGGGGATGAATAACTGCATGGCAAGGAGAATACATACATGAAATTGCGTAGAATTTGGGCGGCCTCAGGCATCCTCCTCGCTATCCTCGCGGGCCTTTATTTCGGCCTCGGGCATGAGAGTGAGGCATCTGTGGCCAAGCCGGTTCCATTCCCGCTGAAGCAGTCGGCCAGCCTGCTAAAAGAAGCTCCAAAAAAGATCGAGCTGACGGATTTGCATCTCAATGCAAAATCAGCCGTTCTGCTTGATGCGGATACGGGACGTATTTTATACGGAGAAGAGATTGACCTGCCGCTTCCGATTGCCAGCATGTCAAAAATCATGACGGAACTGCTTGTCCTTGATGCGATTGAGCAAGGGGAAATTGGATGGTCGGACCGGGTTCTGCCAAGCGATTATGCACTGGCGATTTCCGCTGCTCCAGGACTCGCAGCAGTCCGGCTTGAACCGGGAAAGGACTATACCGTAAAGGAACTTTTTGATGCAATGGCCATCCATTCCGCCAATGACGCGGCCATAGCCCTCTCTGAAACGGTGGCGGGCAGCGAAAAGGACTTTGTTGTGCTGATGAACAACAAGGCGAAAGAACTCGGCTTCACACATGCCTCCTTTGTCAACAGCTCCGGCTTGAATAACGAAGATTTGGGCGACTATTTTTCAACGGGCGGAAAAAACGAAACGAATATGATGACGGCAAAAGAACTTGCCTTGCTCTCGCAGCATCTGCTCGAATATCATCCGGAAATTCTCGACATCACTGAACAGACCGTGCTCACTTTCGCTGAGGATACGTACGGGAACACGAACCGGATGCTGCCTGGCGGCGAAGAAACAACGACCGGCTTTGATGGCGTCGACGGGCTGAAGACCGGTTTCACCGATGAGGCCGGCTACTGTTTTACCGGCACGGTAAAAAGGGACGATACTCGTCTCATATCAGTTGTGATCGGCACCCCGACGATCGATGCCCGTTTTGCCGAAACGAAGCGGCTGTATGAAGAAGCATTTGCTGCCATGGGGATCTAACCGCTGGCAGCAAAAAAAGCAGGCATGTGTGGTGCACTTGGGGTGCACTACAATAACGCCTGCTTTTTTTATAACTTTATGCTTCGATCATCTTGAGTACGCGTGCCGGGTTTCCGCCGACTACCGCGTTGTTCGGCACATCTTTTGTTACTACTGCGCCTGAGGCGATGACGGCATTATCACCGATCGTCACGCCCGGATTGATGACAGCTCTGCCGCCGATCCAGACATTATGGCCGATCTTGACTGGTTTCGCATACTCTTTCCCTGAATTCCGTTCGTTCGGATCAAGCGGATGTGTCGCCGTATAAATGTGGACACCCGGTGCAAGCATACAATTATCACCGATTCTGATTTCACACACATCGAGAAAGACACAGTCAAAATTGGCAAAGAAGTTTTCCCCTACATGCAAATTATAGCCATAGTCAAAACGGATGCTCGGCTCCATAAAAACATTTTCTCCTGTCGATCCGAGCAAATCCTTGAGAATCCTCTTTCGTTTCTCGCTCTCTGTCTCAGGTGTTTCATTGTAAAGCCTTACCTTCCGTCTCGCCTCCTGACGGTCTTCGGCAAGTACAGGATCTGCCGGGTCATACATCTCCCCCGCCAGCATCTTTTCTTTCTCAGTCCGCATCTCCCTGTCCCCCTGTCCTGGATTCATCGTGATTATACCAGAACTCTCAATAAAGCAGCAGGACGAATTTCTTTACATCTTTCCATTTACACCATGGGGAAAATAGGGTAAAGTTAGAAGTCGAGTTTTCCATAATAACTTAACTTTCTCGATTAATTGTTAGAAAATTATTATAGTGAGAAAACAAAGGGCTCTAACAATCAACTGTCAGTTATGGAAACAAAAAGATTTTGACAGTCAAGATGAGAAAGAAGTATTATATTAACATATTTAAGGAGGACAGGATAATGTCAAATATCAGCAAACAGAAAATTGTTGAAAGTGTGCCGCAGACCGGATTCTTCGGACATCCGAAAGGGCTTTTCACTTTATTTTTCACAGAATTCTGGGAGCGGTTCTCCTACTATGGAATGAGAGCCATCCTCGTATTCTATATGTACTATGAAGTCTCAAAAGGCGGTCTTGGACTCGACCAGAATATCGCCCTTGCCATTATGTCCATTTACGGATCTCTCGTATACATGTCGGGGATCATCGGCGGATGGCTTGCGGACCGGATCTTCGGTACATCGAAAGCGGTCTTCTACGGCGGGGTTTTGATCATGCTCGGTCATATCGCCCTTGCCATTCCAGGAAACTTGGCACTGTTCTTCACTTCCATGGTTCTGATCGTTTTGGGGACAGGTTTGCTGAAACCGAACGTATCGACCATCGTCGGTGATATGTACAGTGAGGAAGACCAGCGTCGCGACGCCGGATTCAGTATTTTCTACATGGCAATCAACCTGGGCGGCTTCATTTCCCCGCTGATTGTCGGAGAAGTGATGAAAAAGAGCTTCCACCTCGGCTTTGGGATTGCCGCTATTGGTATGTTCTTCGGACTCGTCATCTTCTTGATGACAAAGAAGAAAAACCTTGGACTTGCCGGTACAGCTCCTGGCAACCCGCTTCAGCCATCTGAAAAGAAAAAAGTGTATGGCATGGCTGCAGTCGGTCTCGTTGTCATCGCCATTTTAGTCGGTGTCGGTATTCCAACTGGCATGCTGACATTCAAATCGTTCATTAAATTAATTGGTATTCTCGGCTTCCTCATTCCGACCATCTACTTTATCGTCATGTATAGAAGCCCGAAGACAACAGATGTCGAGCGCTCAAGAATCTTGGCATACATTCCGCTTTTCCTTGCTGCTGTTATGTTCTGGTCCATCCAGGAACAAGGATCGACCATCCTGGCCAATTATGCGGATAAACGGACACAGCTTCACATTGCAGGATTTGACATTTCGCCCGCATGGTTCCAATCGCTGAACCCGCTTTTCATCATTATTTTTGCTCCCGTGTTTGCGGGTCTATGGGTCAAGCTTGGTGACCGCCAGCCATCGGTTCCCCGGAAATTCTCGCTTGGGCTTTTGTTCGCAGGCCTGTCTTTCCTTGTGATCCTGCTGCCAGCCTACTTCGGCGGAGAGAATTCACTCGTGAATCCGCTCTGGCTCGTGCTCAGCTACTTTATTGTCGTAATCGGAGAACTTTGCCTGTCCCCTGTCGGACTATCGGCAACGACGAAGCTTGCGCCTGCTGCCTTCTCGGCACAGACAATGAGCCTCTGGTTCCTGTCCAATGCTGCGGCACAGGCGATGAACGCCCAGATTGTCAACTTTTACAAGCCTGAAACTGAGATGATTTACTTTGGTGTCATTGGAGGAGCGGCCATCGTTCTTTCCGTTATCCTGTTCCTCATCTCCCCGATGATTCAGCGCTTTATGAAAGGCGTCAAATAAGCTCTTAAAAAAGCAGGAGAAGAAAACGTCTCGTTTTTCTTCTCCTGCTTTTTTCTGTCTTGAAATGTTCTCCCTTTGTCTCTATCCATTTGCCAGGATTTCAAGCGGTCCTTCTTGTGCAGCCAATCCACAGCTTCAATGCTGAGGGTGGATCATGCGCTGGATATCTCCTAAACCTATAGGTACAAATCATTTATCTTTCTGCCCCTCTTCGTGTTTCATAACAAAAAGGAACGGGAAGTATGATAGGGCGTCAATTGTATCGATTTGCTTGCCGGCTAATTAGCATGGGGGTGGATGAACCGTTCCTTTTCATAAAGTGTACAACTAATAAAAATGAATAAAGCATTCATCAAACTTCCACTTTTGACGTCAAGACATAGCGTGTTATAATGTCCAAGTACATATTTATTCATGATTCGTGTATTAGACCGGTCAAAATGTTGTACATCATTCTTTTATCCGCAAGGAGCGGATTGACAGTAGATAAGGAGATTCGATATGGACAAGAAAAATAGAACATGGGAAATGCCCCATACATTTTTAATCGTCTTTTTTGTTGTGCTGTTTGCCGGCCTATTGACCTACCTCGTGCCGGTCGGACAGTTTGAGACGAAAGACGTGACGTATACCGTCAAAGGGGAGGAAGCGACGAGGACTGTCCTCATCCCGGAGAGCTTTCATTTTTTAAAGGATGACGATGGAAATCTTGTCCGCGAAGGGGCTGCCCTCTTTAAATCAGGAGGGGAAACTGGCTTTCTCAACTATGTGTTCGAAGGATTGACCTCAGGCGACAAGTGGGGATCCGCTGTCGGAGTGGTCGCTTTTATTCTCGTTATCGGCGGTGCGTTCGGCATCGTGATGAGGACACAGGCGATTGAAGAAGGGATCATGACCGTCATTCAGAAAACGAAAGGGCGGGAAGTGCTGATCATCCCGATCCTGTTCACGCTTTTCTCGCTAGGCGGCGCTGTATTTGGGATGGGTGAAGAGGCGATCGCATTTGCCATGATTCTTGCTCCAATGATGGTCACGATCGGCTACGATGCGCTTACAGCTGTCATGATTACATATGTCGCAACACAGATCGGCTTTGCCTCTTCCTGGATGAATCCATTCAGCGTATCGATCGCACAGGGCGTATCCGATATTCCGGTCATGTCGGGTTCCGGCTACCGGATCATCATGTGGATCGTGTTTACCGGATTTGGTATTTTTTATACTTGGCGTTATGCAAATAAGATCAAGAAAGATCCGCAAAGCTCGCTTTCATACAAGACGGATGGTTATTTCCGCAAGCAATCTGCAAATAAAGAATTGAATGTGAAATTCGGTACAGGACACGCTCTTGTCCTTTTGACATTGCTTGCCGGTATCGTTTGGGTTATTTGGGGCGTTACAGAAAAAGGCTACTATATTCCTGAGATTGCCACACAGTTCTTCACAATGGGGCTTGTTGCCGGCCTGATTGGCATCATTTTCAAGTTGAATGGCATGCGTGCGAATGACTTGGCGAACAGCTTCACCGAGGGCGCGAAAGACCTGCTTCCGGCAGCACTGATTGTTGGAATGGCGAAAGGGATCGTCCTCATTCTTGGCGGAGACAGTGCGTCCGAGCCTTCTGTGCTTAATACGGCGCTGTATGGAGCCGGCCAGTTTATCGGCGATTTTCCAACCGTATTGTCCGCCTGGTTCATGTACCTGTTCCAGTCCGTCTTCAACTTCTTCGTTGTTTCCGGTTCTGCACAGGCTGCATTGACGATGCCGCTTATGGCACCGCTCGCCGATATTGCGGGCGTTACCCGCCAGGTAGCTGTACTCGCCTTCCAGCTTGGCGACGGTTTGACGAATATCATTGTGCCTACATCGGCTGCGCTGATGGGAACACTTGGAGCAGCCCGTCTCGATTGGGGCGTCTGGGCAAAATTCATCTTCAAATTCATGCTATGGCTCGTAGCTATCTCCAGTATATTTGTCATTGTAGCCGTATTAATCGGCTATCAATAAGGCGAAACTTCAATGAGCGGGGGCTCCTTCATCCCCCATTCATTATTGGTGGAACAAATCGGACGTTTACTCGCTTTTGCTCCCCACTTACAGTAAGCTAATGCAATAAATAGAGGCTGCAGCAGAATCCCCTTAGAGAAGCGGGTTTCTGTTGCAGCCTTTTTTAGATCTTATTTCATTGTGTCATACAGCGCTTCGATCACTTTCATGTTTTTAACGGTTTCGCGTCCATCATAGGATAGCGGTCCATTGCTCAGAATGCTGTCTGCGAAGTGTTCAATCTGAAGTCTGTACTGATCACCGGGAATTGTTTCCTTTCTTTCATTCCCGTCTGTCCTGACAATGACAAGACCGCCGTCTTCCTCCTTGTCGGGCCGGAATGCGAATGGCACTGAAATCGTCCCCCTTGTGCCGAGCACTTCATATGTATCCTCAGACGAACGCTCAAAGCTGCAATCGAATGAAGCGAGCTTCCCGCCGCTGAATTCAAGGATGCCGGCAGTGTTCAGGTCGACCCCGAGCTCCGGATGGAAATAGGCGGCCGCCTGGACGCTCGCCGGCTCTTCGCCCATGATCATGCGGCTGGCGTGGACACAGTAGCAGCCGACGTCATAGAGAGCCCCGCCCCCTGCCTCACGTTTGAGGCGAATATTATCAGCCTCCGGCTCCAGATAAAACGAGAATGAGGACCGGATCAGCCGGACGTCGCCGATCTCTCCGCTCTTGATGATTTCTTTTACTCTCGCATGCTGGGGATGGAACTGGTACATGAACGCCTCCATGAATTTCACCCCATGCTCTTCGCATGCTGCAGCCATTTCCTCTGCATCTCCGGATGTAAGGGCCGCCGGCTTTTCGCATAGAACATGTTTTTTCGCCTCCGCCGAGCGGATGACCCATTCCTTATGAAGATGGTTAGGCAGCGGAATATAGACTGCATCAATGTCCGGATCAGCCAAAAGTTCCTCATAAGAGGAATAGACCTTTGGAATGTTAAACTCCTTGGCAAATTCCTCGCCTTTCCCACTTCCGCTTGCAATCGCGGCAACTTCCACATTTTCCGAACGCAAAATCGCAGGAATGATCGCCTTTTTTGCGATATTTGCCGCTCCTAAAATACCAAATTTCAGTTTCATGCTTTTCTCCCCTCCATTTTTAATCCTTTGACAGACCCTGCGAATCTCCATTTTTGATAGAATGTCACCATTCAGAGTCCTGAGGATTGCCGACAGAAAAGTCGCAGGTATGACCAAGTATAGCGAATTCATCAAGTATGGCGCCAGCTTTGTGAATGTCCGGGTGATAAGGCCCCCTAGCCTATCATTTCATAAATCTCACTTCTTACTATTTCTAACCACTCCTATTATGAAAAAAAGCCTGCCCCGCATCGGGCCAGACCAAGTTTATTCCATTCTATCAATCATGAGCAGAATTTTCCGCACGCTCCTTCGCTCCCTCATCCGGAGGCCGGGTAAGGAGCAGCTGCTGCTGGTTCAAGGAAAAGAGGCGCTGCACGGAGGACGCAGTCAGCGCCGCACCGTTCTCGATTTTTTCCGCCAGATCGCTGCTCCGCTCGAAAATAATAGAACGGAGATGCTGGAGCTGGCGAAGGACTTTCTCTGTCAGCGCCTCTTGCTTCTCGAGCCGGCCAGCAATACTTTCTCGCTCTTTTTCCCCTATTTCAAATTTCCCCGATAGTTCTTCCTGACTTTCTCCGACTCTCCTGATTTCTGTGAGAGCCTCCTTGCCTGCCGCTTCGATCAGTGCCAGTTTTTCCTCTGCCGCTTCCTGTGCTTTTCTGATTTCCTGTTCTTGGCCGGCAAACTGGGAATACAGTTTTTCGAAGCGCTTTAGCTTGCCGATAATTTCTTTATCTGCACGCAGACTGGCTGCGGCATGGGCATGCATTTTGTCATGGATTTCCTTTTCATCAGTTTCGAGGCTTTTCAACCTGCTGATCATGTCCGCCTCGATGGCTTCTATTTTTTCTTGGCCTTTTTGAAGCTGGATAAGCTGTTTTTGGAGGGATCCGGCTTCCTTTACTTGAGAACGCTCCATCCTCCCCATCAGCCTTTTCAGCTCTTCGAAGGATGCATGCAGCTCCTCATTGGATCGATTTTGTGCCTCCAGCAGCTCGGAAAAATAGTCGACTTCCACTTTTTCCTGATTATCAACCTCAATTCTTCCCTCGTTTTTGAAAATATCGGGATGGTCCCCTTCGTTCATGAATAATACCATCCTGCCTTTCACCTCCCGCCTATTCCTATCCTATGTGCTTCAAGGCAATTTGTTTGCGGGAAGAGGAATCCGATCAAGACTCGAGCTTATGCGACGATATGGCCACCTCGTTCTCGCCATAAATTCTGTAGGCGGAGTGATCCGTCGGTCCCACTCCCCGCTTAAAGTTGAAGGAATGCCGGATAGCCGCTGTAATGAAACACTTTGCCTTTTCAACCGCAGCGGGGACGGATTCTCCTTTTGCCAACTCGGCGGTAATGGCAGCGGAGTATGTACAACCGGCACCGTTCGTATGAATCGTTTCAATCCAGGGAGCTTCGAGGATCGTGAAGCTGCTTCCGTCGAAGAGGACGTCTGTGGCGGGTCCTTCAAGCCGGCCGCCTTTCACCAATACATATTTTGGCCCCAGTTCGTAAAGCTTCGCGGCAGCCTCTTTCAAATCCTCAATCGAACTGAGGGGGCCCGATCCGAGCAACATCGCCGCTTCCGGCATATTCGGCGTAATGATCAGCGCACGCGGAATCAGTTTCACCTTCATTGCTTCAATTGCTTCATCTTTTAAAAGAGCAGATCCCATTTTTCCAACCATGACCGGGTCTACGACAAGATTACGGGCACCCGCTTGCTTTAGCCATCCAGCCGTGTTTTCAATAACCTCACTCGTAAAAAGCATTCCGGTCTTAACCGCATCGGCCCCGATATCCCCGAGCGCTGTATGAACTTGCGCTTCAATCGCCTCAAGCGGCTGAGGGAAAATCCCTTGATCGAGACGGGGATGGGTGGCGACAATTGCCGTAATGGCACTCATTCCAAAAACGCCAAGCTCCTGAAACGTTTTCAGATCTGCCTGGATGCCAGCTCCCCCTCTCGCTGCAGATCCGGCAATTGATAAGGCTGTCGGCTTTTTCTTTTTCATCTTGATCTTCCTTTCTCTCTGATCAAATATATATTCAACATTTTCTTGGGGCAAACTAAGTTGCGGAGGTGAAGAACGTGGCAAACAGCAAAAGGACAGAAAGTGATATTTCAGGACTGCAACCTGACAAGGGGCCAAACTTCGGTGCGAGGATAGAAGCATCCTCCCAAGAACCGCTGACAGAAATGCAGAAGCAGCATAATAAAAAGCGGAAGAAGAATCAATAAAGCGGTCGCGGCAAAACGGAAAAAGTCCGTCTGCCGCAGCCGCTTTTCATTTTGAAACGGATAGTTTAGCTGTCCGCACGCAAAGACTCTTGCATCTTGCCGAGCAGCTCAGATGCGGACATCGTCTTCTCTCCGCCGCCCTGGACGAACGTCTTGCTCCCGCCGCCTTTTCCGTTGATCAGGGATAGGATGCCTGCCGACATGTTCTTCAAATTGAACGGGGCCGCCTCTCCGGCTGCAGCGACAAATTGCAGTTTGTCCTCATTTTCAACAGCGAGAAGTACGGTCAGCTTACCGTCCTCTGCCGCTGCCATTTTGGCCAGCTTCTGCAGGCTTTGGATGCTTCTTAAGCGATAATGGCCGCTAGCAACACCGGCCTCTGCGCCGGCTGCCAATTCCTTCGCCTCATAGCTGATCAATGCTTCTTCAAGCTCCTCGGTTCTTTTCTCAAGCAGCCGGTTCGCTTCCAGCAGCTTTGCGGCCGCCTGCGGGATCTCTTCCTCTGGCGCACTCAACATTTTGGTCATCTCTGACAGAATGGCGTTTTTCTTGCCAAGCTGCCGGAGTACCCGGCCACCGCAAACAAAGTGAACCCTGACTTTCTTCTTCTGCTTTTCTGTCCCGATGATTTTGATTGCCGACACCTCTCCTGTTGAAGCGGGATGTGTTCCGCCGCAGCCATTGTCGTCAAAATCCGGGACGATGACGAGCCGGATCTCCTCTTTGGCACTTACAGGCTTCCTTAGGCTATAAGTGCTTAGTTCAGACTCTGTCACCCATTTGGTTTCCACAGGCCGGTCCTCCAAAATGACCCGATTAGCGAGACCTTGTGCTTCCTCAAGCATTTCCCCGGAAAGCTCATCTGCATCAAGGTCGATTGTCGAAACCTCTTTGCCAAGATGGAAGCTGACCGTCTGTATGCCGAAACGCTCAACGAAGGCGGCCGTCAGCAAGTGCTGGCCGAGATGCTGCTGCATATGGTCAAAGCGTCGATCCCAGTCAATGATCCCCTCGACTGTATCGGCGCCGCCGAGGGTTTCCTCGATATAATGCCGGACCTCGCTCCCTACAGATTCAGCTGCAGTCACCCGAACGCCGTTCAAGGCCCCTGTATCGTGCGGCTGTCCTCCGCCTGTCGGATAAAAAGCGGTATTCGAAAGTACAGCATAACGGCCTTGCTCATCTTCCGCTTCTTTCAGGACTTTTGCGGAAAATGCCCGCCTATACGGATCTATGTAGTAAAGTCTCTCTTTTAACATCCTGGCACTCCCTATCGGACCGACACACGATTGCGGCCGTTTTTTTTGGCATGGTAAAGGGCTTCGTCTGCCCGTGAAAAAATGATTTTAATGTCATCTCCCGCACGAAAGGCGGTCACACCGATACTGATGGTGATCGGCGGATGAAAATCTGGATTTTCAGCAACCTCGTTCCGAAGTTTCTCCGCTTTGGAGTAAACGTCTTTCGGGTAAAGTCCTGTAAGCGCCACCATAAATTCCTCCCCGCCCAACCGTGAAGCAACATCTTTTCCGTCTGCGTACTTTTTCAGCAAATCGGCAAGCTGTTTCAGCACCCGGTCTCCTGCAGGGTGGCCATACTTATCATTGACCTGCTTAAAATGATCAATATCAATCAGCAGAACCGAAAGCGGAAGTCCCTCCTTCGCTTCTTGTATGAGGAGAGCGAGCTTCTCCCGGACGTACCGGCGGTTTCCAAGTTCAGTGAGCGGATCCGTGGATGCCATCTCGGTCAGCTGTTCATTGAGCTTTTCCACTTCCCGCCTCTTCGCCTCGTACTCTTTCAATACATCTTTCAGTTTCGCATTTGCTTCGTCTACCTCTTTTAATATTTTCTCCGTCTGTTCCTTCGCTGCAAGCAGATCGTTCTCATATTCATCCCGCGTATGCATTTTCATAATCACACATTCATAGCGCCCGTCACGCTCGATTGCATTCATCAGGACGGCAAGCCGTCCTTCCTTGCTTTTCAGGAAAAGATACATCTCGTCCACCCGCTTGTACGTCTCGATCAGCGGTGTGAAGTATGTTTGGAGATATATTTTTGACGAGATGGTCAGCAAGGAATGGATGCGGGCCCCCTGCAATTCTTCTTCATCCATTCCCAGCATGTTCTGCATCATTGCATTTGTCTCGGAAATATAGCCATCCTTGTTCATCACAAAATAGCCGCACGGAGCTACGTATAATTGCTTATCCATGATTCCTTCTCCTGTTTCCCCTATATATTGTCCTTGATGCAGACAACCGTTTCTTCAGGATCGCTCATGTGAGGATTATGCCCTGCCGCCTTCATCATAACAAGCTTGCTGCCTTGAATATGTTCATGGACATATGCGCCCACTTCTGGCGGGGAAATTGCATCTTCACTCGGTTGAAGAATGACAGTAGGCACCGTCACGTTTTCGAGCTCGTTACGGACATCGGAAAGAAAGGTGACTTCAGCAAATTGCTTGGCGATAATCGGATCGTTGGAGCAGAGCTGCACGGTGAATTCCTCCGCCAGCTGGGGCCTGTCCTCATTTTTCATCACAACTGGTGCCAGATACTTCGCCCATTCCTTGTAATTTTTCTCCATCAAGAACAGCAGCTCATCGATATCTTCCTTATCAAAACCGCCTTCGTATCCCGGCTCATTGATATACCTTGGCGATGGGCCGATCATAAACAGCTTCTTGAACAGATCCGGTCTTTTGATTGACGCAAGCATACCGATCATGCTGCTGACGGAATGCCCGACGAAAATGATGTCTTTCAGGCGGAACGCGTCTACTATTTCGAGCACATCCTGCACATATCCGTTAAAATCGCCATACCGCTCCTTTGTATACGCTGATTTATCCGATTTTCCGGAACCGACATAATCGAAAAGAATGATTTGATAATCGTCAACGAACGCCGGAATTACTTGGTTCCACACTTGCTGGTCGCAGCCGAATCCATGGGCAAAAACAATTGGTGTTGATCCTTCCCCGATGATGCGTACATGATTCCTCTGCAGGATTTCATTTGTATCCAAGAAAAACAATCCTCCACTCTCTCGGCGAAATCGGCTTGCCGTCTTTTTCCGCCTATATTTAGCTTCAATTTATCATACTATCCAAGTGAATCCTATCGTTTATAGAAGAAAATTAATCTGCTCATCACATGATGCGGAAGTGATTTTCAGTTCAATAAAAAAAGCCGCCTGCAACAGCAAGCAGCCTTCCCTCAATAAATGATCTCTCCGACAACTTGGTGGTCTTCGTCGAGTATTTCAACCTTGCTCGGCTTATTGACCATTGCCATCCTCTCAGCGGCCTCAAGTGCACCTTCTTTTGAAGTATACGTTTCTTCCGGAGCGACATTTTCCAATTTGACGATCCAGCGTGAAGCGTCTTTGTCCGGGGCAACACTGTAACATTTCACTCGGCACTACTCCTCTCTGAAAGCATTTACGGCAATTGCACCGATAGTAACATTTTCCCCCGCTTTCCCCCTTCAAACGTTTTTTTACAAGATTAGGAAAGAAGCAGACGGGTACATTATGTAAAGAAAAGGACGCAGCTTTTCCGATGAATAAGCAGCGGTCCCCGAGCAAGAATAAGACGGGAAAAGGAGGCGATTCAAAATGGATATGGAGCGAGCGAAGGAAATCATCAATTCTCCGGTAATGATCAATGTCGAGTACCGGGGCATCCCGGTCTATCTGAAGGAAATTAGGCCAGAACAAGAGCGGGCGATCGTCTTTACCCTCGACAATATGGATAATGAACAGGCCGTCGACTTCCAAGGTTTGATTGAGACCGGTCCTCCTGGCCTTAAATCTGGTGTCAAAATCAGCGTACAGCGGGCGGAGGAAATTTCCGAATCCCCTGAGATGCACCACGTCACCTATAACGGAGACGCCGTCTACATCCAGGCCGTCGATGCGGGCAGCGAAACGGCAAGGGTCTACCCGCTGAACAATCCGCAGGATGAATTTGTTGTGCAGATTTCAGACCTGATTGAAAGATAAGAGTACCGATCACAAAGACAGGTTCCATTGAAAAACCTTAGTTTTACATGGATTATGCTTTCTATTAGAGAAAAAGAGGGGGTTGTCCAGAAAGTCAGTGAATACTACTGAGCTTTTCTGTGACAGCCCTTCTTCTGTGTATGAAAAACCCGGTGTGCGGTTCCGGTTGTTTTCCGTTCGGGGGCACGCTTTCCGCGGTTCAAAGCGAAAACCGAGAATGAGGAATCGCGCCATTCTCGGTTTTCAGTTCCAATATAAACTTTTCCAGTGGCCTCCAAAGACAGCTAGTTTGTAGGTTGGCGCTGAACCAAGAAGTAGAGGAACCAAACTGCATGGTTCTGTTCATCCTGTGCAATCCTTCGTAATAATTCCTTTGTATGCGGGTCCGGTGCCTGGTCTGACATCTCCAAATAAAAATCCACTGTGTTTTGCTCATCTTCCACGGCGAATCGTAAAGCCGGGCCATAATGACGAGGGCACGCTTCAGTAATGACAGGAGTCGGCTGTTGTCCCGTCAGCTGCGTATAGAGACGGGAAAACAACTCATAATGACGAATCTCATCCTGTCTTATTTCAAGAATCCTATTCCGTTCCTTTTCACGCGGAGCCATCGCTGCGATCGTTGCATAGCAATGAATGGCGCTATATTCTCCGTTGATCGCCTTTGCTACATTTTGTATGAATGCTTGATTTTGCCGGTCATTGTAGTAATCCACACGATAACCTCCTTTCGCCTATAGTATGCAAACCATGTTTCCCTGTGCCTATAAGAAATTGCCCAAAGGCATTTTCCAGCACCAATCCCCTTTCGCAAACGATTTTTTGACCACTAAGGCAGATAGCTGCTTATCCTTGCCGAAACCGGGTATAAAATTATAGTTGACACTCTTGTATATACAAGTTAAAATGAAACCGTAATCAAAACTTGTATATACAAGATTATTTTTTAAATGCTCCCTATCAAAGAGGAGCGCACGGCAATTCATTCTATTTTCTTAAGGGGGAAAAATGATGGGCAAGTATATCGAGCCTGCTCAGCAGCTGTTGGAGTACATCGGCGGAAAAGAAAACATATCCGTTGTTACCCACTGCGCAACAAGAATGAGGTTTGTCCTGGTCGATCCGGGAAAAGCCGATGTTAAAAAGATTGAATCTATCAAACTCGTGAAAGGGACCTTTACCCAGGCAGGGCAATTTCAGGTGATCATCGGCAATGAAGTTGCCAGCTTCTATCAGGAATTCACTGCTTTAGCGGGAGTGGGCGAAACATCCAAAGAAGACGCAAAAATCGCCGCTAAGCAAAACATGAATTGGCTGCAGCGGATGGTCTCCCATCTTGCGGATATTTTTACCCCGCTCATCCCGGCACTTGTTGTCGGTGGTCTGATTCTCGGTTTCCGGAACGTCATCGGCGATATTCAGCTGCTTGACGGCGGAACGAAAACAATCGTAGAAGTTTCCCAATTTTGGGCAGGTGTCCACTCCTTCCTCTGGCTGATTGGGGAAGCAGTGTTCCACTTCCTGCCTGTCGGAATCACTTGGTCGATCGCCAGGAAAATGGGCGCTTCGCCAATACTCGGAATTGTTCTTGGAATCACGCTCGTTTCGCCTCAGCTGCTGAATGCCTATGGCGTGGCCGGTGCGGAAGAAATTCCTACATGGGATTTTGGCTTTGCAAAAGTTGAAATGATCGGCTACCAAGCTCAAGTCATCCCGGCCATTTTGGCGGGACTGCTGCTTGCGTTCCTTGAGACGAGACTGCGCAAAATTATTCCGAACTCCATTTCAATGATTGTCGTTCCGTTCCTTGCGCTTATTCCGACTGTCTTGATTGCGCATACCGTACTCGGCCCTATCGGCTGGAAAATCGGGTCCGCCATCTCAAGCGTCGTCTATACGGGCTTGACGTCTTCACTCGGCTGGCTGTTTGCCGCCATCTTCGGCTTCGCCTATGCCCCGCTCGTCATTACAGGGCTGCATCATATGACGAATGCGATTGATCTGGAGCTGATGAATGTATTCAACGGTACGAATTTGTGGCCGATGATCGCTCTGTCAAATATTGCACAGGGATCTGCCGTTTTGGCGATGATCTATATCAACCGCAAAGACGAAGAAGAAAAGCAAGTATCAATTCCAGCGGCCATTTCCTGCTATCTCGGAGTCACCGAGCCAGCAATGTTTGGGATCAACCTGAAATACGGCTTCCCGTTCCTTGCTGCCATGATCGGTTCCATGGTCGCAGCCATCATCTCTGTCGGCAGTGATGTCATGGCGAACTCGATCGGTGTCGGCGGTCTGCCGGGTATCTTGTCCATCCAGCCGCAGCATATGCTCATGTTCACAGTTGCGATGGTTGTAGCCATTGTCATCCCATTCATCCTAACGATGGTTTTTGCAAAAACACGTATAAAGAATTTCGCTTTCAAACGATAATAAATGCGAGAGGGAGAGAATCATCTCCCTCTTTACCATTTCAGACAAAGGGATCTTCCCCTATTCCACAAAGAATACTTATCATAGATTAGGCAGGTGCTTTCATTGTCAGCAACATGGTGGAAAAATGCAGTCGTCTATCAAATTTATCCGAAAAGCTTTAATGACACGACCGGAAGCGGAACCGGTGACATTCGCGGGATCATCGAGAAACTCGATTATCTGAAAACACTCGGGGCCGACGTCCTCTGGCTCACTCCCATTTATCAGTCCCCGCAGCGGGACAATGGCTATGATATCAGCGATTATTACCAAATTGATGAGGCGTACGGTACGATGGCAGATTTTGAGGAACTGCTGGCCGAAGCTCATAAGCGGGATATGAAAATCATCATGGACATTGTCATCAACCACACATCAACCGAACACGAATGGTTCAAGCAATCACGCTCCTCAAAAGATAATCCATACCGCGATTTTTATATTTGGCAGGATGGCAAGAATGGCGGTCCGCCGACCAACTGGCAATCAAAATTCGGCGGATCCGCCTGGGAATACGACGAAGCGACCGGCCAGTACTATTTGCATCTTTTCGATGTCACCCAGGCAGATTTGAATTGGGAAAATCCCGCAGTCCGCAAGGCACTCTATGAAATGATGGATTTTTGGCTGCAAAAAGGGGTGGATGGGTTCCGCCTGGATGTCATCAATCTGATTTCAAAAAACAGGCAATTCCCGGAAGATGAGAGTGATGGCCGAAAGTTTTACACGGATGGACCGCGGATCCATGAATATCTGCATGAAATGAATGAGCAGGTCTTCTCCCGCTATCCGATCATGACCGTCGGCGAGATGTCCTCTACTTCCATTGAGAATTGCATTCTTTACACGAATCCTGAACGGGAAGAACTTGATATGGTGTTCAGCTTTCACCATCTAAAGGTTGATTACCCGAACGGAAAGAAATGGACGAAAGCAGCCTTTGATTTTATCAGCCTGAAAAGGATCCTGTCAGACTGGCAAACGGAAATGAACCGTGGCGGCGGCTGGAACGCCCTTTTCTGGAACAACCACGATCAGCCGCGGGCCGTCTCCCGCTTCGGCGATGACACCGTCTACTTGGAAGAATCGGCGAAAATGCTGGCAACTGTTATCCATCTGATGCAGGGCACTCCTTATGTGTACCAGGGTGAGGAATTCGGGATGACGAACCCCGGCTTCGGCTCGATCGATCAATTCCGCGACGTCGAATCATTGAATATGTTTCACAACTTCAAGCAAAAAGGGTATGCTGAAGAGGAAATCATCGCGATCCTCCAGCAGAAATCAAGAGACAATTCACGGACTCCCGTTCAATGGAATGCGAGTGACCATGCCGGCTTTACAACAGGGACGCCATGGATCGGCACAGCCGCCAATTACGATAAAATCAATGCAGAGAAGGCGATGCGGCGAGAGAACTCCATCTTTGCCCATTACCAGAAGCTGATCCGCCTCCGCAAAGAGCACGACATCATTGTTCACGGCGACTATGAGCTCCTGCTCGAAAAGGATAAAGATGTTTTCGTCTATGTACGCACATGGAAGAACGAGAAGCTGCTCGTCGTTAACCAGTTTTATGGCAGAGAAAAAACCGTCTCCCTCCCTCAGTTTGAAGGGTACGAGAGCCGCATCCTCCTGTCCAATTACCCGGATTCAGCCAAGCTCAATAAGGAACTCCGGCTGCGTCCATATGAATCGGTCGTCTATCATTTGTGCAAGCAAGACGGGATAACGAAATAAACGGAGCTGTACGGAATGACGAATAAGTATGTATTAATTTATCAAACGCTCGCGGAAGAGATTAAGAATGGCACAATGAAACCGAAGACCCTCCTTCCGTCCGAGCACGAACTGGCGGAACGGTTCGAAACATCACGCGAGACGATCCGCAAAGCGCTGAACATGCTCTCGCAAAACGGCTATATCCAAAAAATCCGCGGCAAGGGATCCCTTGTGATCGATTTATCCAAGTTCGACTTTCCTGTCTCGGGGCTGATTTCCTTTAAGGAACTGGCCAAAAAGATGGACAAGCCCCCGAAAACGTCTGTCGAGGAACTTTCACTGATCAAGGCCGACTCTGCCCTCAGGCAGCTGCTCCCGGCAACGAGCAAGGACTCCGTCTGGAAAGTAGTGCGAACGAGGAAAATCGGCGGCGAGTCCGTCATCCTCGACAAAGACTTCATCTTGAAGAAGTATGTGCCCAAACTGACCGAGGACATCTGCGCCGACTCGATCTATGAATATTTGGAAAAAGATTTGGGACTCGTCATCAGCTTTGCCAAAAAGGAAATCATCGTCGAGGAACCGACAGATGAGGACCGGGAGCTGCTCGACCTAGATGGATTTCATAATGTCGTTGTCATTAAAAGCCTTGTCTACCTGGAAGATGCAAGCCTCTTCCAATATACAGAATCAAGGCACAGGCCCGACAAATTCCGCTTTGTCGACTTTGCCCGGAGAAACCAAGCATGATGTTGCGGCACCCTCTTTTCGTAGAGGGTGCCTTTTATTATCTCAAAATCCGCTTTCTGGGGTATGATGGTGCTAATCAAAGTTGAAAGGGTTGACTATATGAATCTTATTCCGTTGAAACAGACAGAATTGATTGTGCCAAAAATCATCATGGGCTGCATGCGCCTGCCGGAACTGCAGCTTCCTGAAATAGAGAAACTGATCCGGACAGCAATGCAGGAAGGCATCCATTTCTTCGACCATGCCGACATCTACGGTGGAGGACGTTCTGAAGAGCTTTTTGCTGAAGCGATCGGGATGAATCCAGCACTTCGCGAGGAAATGATTATACAGAGCAAATGCGGCATCAACACGAAAGACGGCCTATATGACTTTTCAAAAGACTACATTCTCCGTGCCGTGGACGGCATTTTGCAGCGTCTCCGGACGGATTACCTGGACATCCTTCTTCTCCACCGCCCAGATCCGCTGATGGAGCCGGATGAAGTGGCAGAGGCTTTTGATCAGCTTGAGAGCTCCGGAAAAGTCCGCCACTTCGGCGTCTCGAATTTCAATCCCGGCCAGATGGAGTTGCTGCAGAAGAGCCTTTCCCAGCCGCTGATCATCAACCAGCTCCAGTTCAGTCTCGCCCATACACCGATTCTTGATTCGGGAATCGCTTTTAACATGAACGCCGACCAGTCTGTCAACCGCGATGCAAGCGTGCTTGAATACTGCCGCCTGCATGATGTGACCATTCAGGCATGGTCCCCGTACCAAGCTGGTTTCTTCGAGGGGCCGTTCCTCGGCAACTTGGAGCGTTTCCCAGAACTGAACGCGGCCGTCGACAACATCGCTGAAAAATACGGTGTAACGAACACGGCCATCGCGGCAGCTTGGATTCTCCGGCACCCGGCCAACATCCAAGTCGTCCTCGGCACGACGAACGCCCAGCGCCTGAAAGACGCCTGCGCCGGTGCCGACATCGAGCTGACACGCAAAGAATGGTACGACCTGTACAAAGCAGCCGGAAATATGATCCCTTGATTCCAAGTCGCAATCGGGAGGCAGAGGCAGCCGGGAAACCGGCCCCTGCCTCTTTTCTGTTTCATTGGTTGGGGTTGATGCCGGGAGATCTCGGACGGCGGTTTCTTTACGTGTCTATTGGAGGCTTTGACAACGGAAAAATTTATGCAGTGGTTTTTTCACGTGCCTATCGAGGGCTTTGACAACGGAAGTTTCGCGCAGGCGGTTTCTTCAAGTGTCTACCGAGGGCTTTGACACCGGAACATTCGCGCAGGCGGTTCCTTCACGTGCCTATCGGGCGCTTTGACACCGGTACATTCCTAGCAGCCGCTCCTTCACGTCTCAATGAAACATAAGCTTACTAGAAAAAGCTTAGCCCTACTTCCCTGGATTAAAAACAAACCTTCATTCCGAATCTCCCTCCCCCTCTCCAGGCAACAAACCGCACAGCCGAAAAAAATACAACATATTCCCCAAAAAAATGAATCTTTTTTGTTCACTGAACCGTAAAGATAAGTGTACTTCGGCTATGCTATAATCGAAGGAATACATTCACCAACATCGGAGGAAGATACATGAAGAAAATAGTCTCAGCCGTCATTACAGCTATGCTCCTGCTATCCCCTGTCGGTAATTTCGTTTTCAACGACCACGGCACAAAGGTCGAAGCGAGAGGATACAAGTCGGGAAAACGAAGCTTTAATATGAACAATACGAACCGGAACCAGCCATCCCAGTTCCAGCAGAAACAACAGCAAAAGCAAAATAATATTAACCAGAATAGAACGACAGCCAACACGAAACAAAAGGGCTTTACATCTGGCGGCTTCATGCGCGGACTGATGATCGGCGGACTTGCCGGCATGCTGTTCGGCGGATTATTCGGCAATATGGGCATGCTCGGATCGATTCTTGGCCTGATGATCAACGTAGCAGCGATCATCGTTCTGATTGCGGTCATCCGCAGGATTTTCACATTCTTTACGAAACAACGTAAGAAGGAAGATTCGAACCCATGGAGAAGCTGATTATTCCTGAACAGGACATTATCAATGCGCTTTGCGTTTATACGGCCCGCAAGAAACAGGTCAAGCCGGAAGAGGTCGAAATTGAGCTGATGTTTGATGACGATTACGGCTTCTCGGCGGAGTCCTATGTGGACGGCCGGCAGCAAGTGCTGATTGCCGGCAATATTTACGAAGCGCTTAGAATGTGGCTCGATGAGTTTTTAGGCAGAGATCCTTATGCAGGCATTGAACTGAAACTGGATGATGAAGAAGGAATCATCGCTCTGATCAACGAGTGAGATTGCCGACCCCCGGAATGCGGATTCACCGCTGCCGGGGGTTTTTCTATGCCGCCGTTTCCTTCCCCGCCAATCCTTACCATTAGAAATTCGTCCTCCATTCATGTAAAATAGGTGTTATGTTTAGTGTACCTAAATAAAAGGATATCGAAATAGTTGGAGGGATTTTATGGGTAAAACACTCGCAAAGGACTCTCCACAAAAACTGGAGAGCCAGGATCGAATTTGGACACGAGACTTTATTTTAATCGTCATGTCCAATTTTTTTGTTTTTCTCGGCTTTCAGATGACGTTGCCGACCATTCCTCTATTTGTCAAAGAGCTTGGCGGGAATGATCAGCTGATCGGAGTCGTTGTTGGGATTTTTACTTTCTCTGCCCTGCTGCTCAGGCCGTATGCCGGCCATGCGCTTGAAACAAAAGGCAGGCGCTTTGTTTATTTGACAGGGCTTGGCATCTTCGTTTTTTCCGTTGGTTCATTCGGCTTTGTCAAAAGTTTATTTTTCCTATTTCTCATGAGGATCATTCAGGGGCTTGGCTGGGGCTTTTCCACAACAGCATCCGGCACGATTGCGACTGATTTGATTCCGGCCAACAGGCGGGGCGAAGGAATGGGCTATTACGGGCTGTCCGGAAACTTGGCATTAGCCTTTGGGCCGACACTCGGGCTTGCACTTGCCGGAAAACTCTCATTCCATTATCTGTTCCTATTCAGTGCAGTGCTTGGCTTGATGGCGCTGCTCCTTTCATCAAGGATCCGCTATAAAAAAGTGGAGCCTGTCAGTGTGCCACTGAAAAAACTGGACTTGTATGAAAAAAATGCACTGCCGCCATCCATTCTATTGTTTTTTATTACGGTAACATTTGGAGGGATCGCTTCCTTCTTGCCGGTTTATTCCGCACAAAAAGGCGTGGAGGGCATTGAGTGGTATTTTCTTCTGTACGCGGCCGCGCTATTGCTCTCACGTACATTTGCCGGCAAACTTTATGACCGAAAAGGACATAAAGCGATCTTCCTTCCAGGCACATTGCTGATCATCACATCGATGATTCTGCTTTCCTGGCTGCCGAGCAGCACGGTTATGTATATTGCCGCCATTTTATACGGCTTCGGTTTCGGTTCCGTCCAGCCCGCATTGCAGGCATGGTCGGTGAAAGATGTCCAGCCGAACCGGCGCGGAATGGCGAATGCCACCTTCTTCTCCTTCTTCGATCTTGGAGTCGGGATCGGAGCGATGGTATTTGGGCAAATCGCCTTCCTTTTCGACTACAGCATGATTTACAAAGTTGCTGCTGTATCCGTCTTCGTATCCTGCACCATCTATTTGTTCATTTTGCGCAAAGAAAAAAGACAAGCTGCTTAATATACACAAACAGGTTGACCCTGGGCATACGGATGCTCAGGGTCTTTTCGGCATTTTTCAAATTACTGCTTCCTTCGGCTATGAAACTTTTTCTGCATGCGGAACGTAAAGGTGAGAAAGAAAGGGGAGCATATGATGAGTCTTTCGCTGAAAGAAAACTTTGGTGAACAGTTTCTTAAACAAGATTTTAAAACAATATATGCCTCAACGAGTGATGCTTTTCAAGAAATCGTCACCTATGAGCAATTTACCGAGCTAGGACTTTCCTTCAATCAAGGGGTAACCAAGTATACATGCATCTCCGAAAATACATTCCTCGGCTTATACCAATACATCTGGCTAGATCAGGAAGAGACGAAGGCAATTCAAGTCGCTTTTGATTCAGAAAATACGATACAAGGACTATATTTAAAACCATATGTTACCTATCCAAAAAGCAACAAGCAATGGACAAAAAATACATACAGCTTCCCTATTCAAGATGAATGGTACGTGTTTTGGGGAGGGAATAATGAATTTGTAAATTATCATTATCCTTATGAACAGCAACGATATGCATATGACTTAGTCAAACAAAACAACAACTGTACATATAAGGATATAGCACTGAAAAATGAAAGCTACTTTGCCTACGATTCTCCGATCGCCGCTCCAGCTGATGGAATCGTAATACAACTAGTAGACGGCATCGAGGATAACATCCCCGGGGAAATGAAGGAAGCACAGCCTGCAGGAAACTACTGTATTCTTGCTCATGCAAATAAAGAATTCAGTATGATTGCACACATGAAGAAAAACTCATTTAAAGTAAAAGAAGGAGAACGCGTCGAGGCAGGACAAATACTCGGACTTTGCGGAAATTCGGGAAACTCTTCCGAAGCCCATATCCACTTTCAAGTGATGGACCAAGCGGATTGGACAAAGGCTAATTCGCTTCGCATTCGTTTCCACGATGGATTGGAACCGATCCAAGGAGAGGCTGCGAGGCCTTCAACGCCAAACAAGCAGAAGAGAGATATGTTTGATAAGCTTGAAGACACTTTTACAGTCGGAGAATTGATGTTAGCGATACCGAAAGCCATCGGACACTTTTTCAAGTGATCCATTCATAGTAAAAAGGGCTGTCCCCAAGTCGGAAAGAAAAACGGGACAGCCCTTTTTGGCCATTGGCTGATGCGACAGCAACTATTTGGTTTTCATTGAAGCTCGGTCCGCTTTTTTGAAATCGCGGCTGTAATGCACTTGCTGGGCGGCTTTCAGGCCGTTGTTCTTGTCGGTGAATGTTTCATGCGGCATTTTATTCCGATCCATCAGCACAACCCCTTTCATCTTCGCGATAGTTTTATTTTCCCCGCTTCCTGTCCAGTCAAACCTTTGTTGCAAATGAGAACGCTTTCACAAAATATTTTGAATATTTCGGTGTTCAAAGCATATAATCCATGTTATAATGTGTAAATATTTATTATGTTCTGAGGAAGTGAAAAATTATGAGCCAGACGAAAGTAAAACCGAAAACCGTACATGTTGAGGACATTCTGATCGCTTACCAGCGACTGAAAGATGTAGTGGCTCATACACCGCTGCAGAAAAACGAACGACTTTCCGAGAAATACGGATGCCATATTTACGTAAAAAGAGAGGACCTGCAGCATGTACGCTCGTTCAAGCTGCGCGGAGCCTTTTACAAGATGAAGACGATTGAATCGGAAGCACGGGAATACGGTGTTGTCTGTGCGAGTGCCGGAAACCATGCGCAAGGCGTTGCTTTTGCATGCGCGCATATGGGGATCGACGGCAAGATCTTCATGCCGCAAACGACTCCAAAGCAGAAGATTGACCAAGTGCGGATGTTCGGCCGGGATTATGTGGAGATTGTCCTGACCGGCGATACATTCGATGACACGTCAGCGAGCGCACTTGCCTATTCTGAACGGGAAAAGCGGATTTTTATCCACCCGTTCGACGACCAGGATATTATAGCTGGACAAGGGACCGTTGCAGTTGAAATCATGAATGACATTCAAGAGCCGATTGACTTTGTTTTTGGCAGCATCGGCGGCGGAGGTCTGATGTCAGGGCTTAGTGCCTATATTAAAAACGTATCCCCGCTTACGAAGATGATCGGCGTTGAGCCGTCAGGGGCGGGCAGCATGAAAGCTTCCCTCCAAAATCAAGCCGTCACGCCTCTTGATGAAATCGACAAATTTGTTGATGGGGCGGCTGTCAAATGTGTCGGGCAGCATACTTTTGAGCTCTGCCGGAAATACTTGGATGACATCGTCCTTGTGCCTGAAGGAAAAGTATGCTCAACTATCCTGGAAATGTACAACCAGCACGCGATCATCGCCGAGCCCGCAGGAGCCTTGCCGGTTGCGGCACTTGACGAGTATAAGGACGAGATCAAAGGAAAAGCCGTTGTCTGTGTCATCTCGGGCGGCAACAATGATATCGGGCGGATGCAGGAAATAAAAGAAAAGGCTTTGATCCATGAAGGGCTGCTTTATTATTTTATTGTCAATTTCCCTCAGCGTGCAGGGGCGCTTAGAGAATTTCTCGACGGTGTGCTTGGACCGGATGATGATATCACAACGTTCGAATATACGAAGAAAAACAACAAGGAAAGCGGCCCGGGACTCGTCGGCATCGAGCTGAAAAACAAAGACGACTACCACGGCCTTATCGAACGGATGAACAAAAAAGGGTTTAGCTATACGGAAGTGAATAAAGACAGCACTCTCTTCCACCTTCTCATTTGAACCGATTGCATTCCGGACAGATTCTCGTTGAATCTGTCCGTTTTCATGCAAAGATTGACCCATCTTTCCGGGAAGAAGACCTATACTGCCATTCCCGATTTTGAATAGGATAGAATAGGAACGTTGAAACAAAGAGAGGAAGTTATCGACTGTGCAACATGACAGTATAAGCGAGAAGATCATAAAAACATACGAATACCTTCACGCCCATCCGGAGATCAGCTGGGAAGAGTGGGACACGACCAGGTATATCGCCCGGCTCCTGGAAGAGGCTGGCTGCCGTGTACACACTTTTACCGATTGTACAGGCGTAATTGCCGACTGGGGTCCGGAAAAGCCTAGAGTTGCCCTTCGTGCCGATATGGACGCACTTTGGCAGAATGTCGGGGGAACGATGCAGGCCAACCATTCTTGCGGCCACGATGCCCATATGGCAATGGTGCTGGGCGTTCTGTGGACGCTGATGGATTTAGCAGACAAAAAAATGGAGCTGTCCGTCCGGTTCATTTTTCAGCCTGCCGAAGAAGTAGGGGCCGGTGCTCTGAAGATGACGGAGCTTGGGGCACTTGACGGGATTGACTATTTATTCGGAATCCACCTCCGTCCTGGTGATGAGCTTACGGGCGGACTGGCTGCGCCTGCCATCATCCACGGTGCAACAGCATCAATCCAATGCGAAATCAAGGGCGATGATGCACACGGGGGCCGTCCTCATTTGACGAATAATGCGATCAATATCGGCACTCATATCGTTACCGCCATCAATACGATCCACCTTGATCCGTCTATCCCCCACTCGGTCAAGGTGACGAAATTCCTTGCCGGCGGGAAAAATATCAATATCATCCCTGGACAGGCAACGCTTGCATTTGACCTGCGTTCCCAGACGAATGAACATATGGTGCTGCTCAGGGATAAAGTTCACGAAACGCTTGAAGCGACTGAACAACTATTTCAATCCGAGATCATTATTACGGCTGATTACGGTATTGTTGCCGCCTCTGTCCATCCCGAGGCGGAAGCCATCTCCCGACTTGCCATTGAGCACGTTCTCGGTCCGGAAAAGACAGCCCCGGCCCTCGAGACACCCGGCGGGGATGATTTCCATTACTATACGGTAAAAAAGCCCGAATTGAAGGCAGCGATGGTCGGTCTTGGCTGCAACCTGTCACCGGGGCTGCATCATCCTAAAATGACATTCGACAAAAGTGCGCTCCCTGCTGGCGCAGCAATTCTGACTGAGATTGTCCGCATTACAAATAGTATTCAAACGAGCGCCTGACGAATTTTGTCAGCCGCTCGTTTTCCTTTATATTTATGATAGACTTGAAAAGAAATCCAGAAATTTTTGCACCGAAAGGACGATCCAACATGAGAACCGTGCATAGTGACATCCTCCAATTCAGGGGCTCTCATTACGATTTCGGCTTTTGGCAAGGCGAAAAGCTGAAAGATTCGGTTATAATCAAAAATCGTGAGCAGCAATGGAAGGTGAGAAAGCCGCGCTTCCATGTTAAAGCTGAGGAAGTAAAAAATGCGCTCGCCCCCTTTGCCCCTGCCATCTGGGATGAGTTGCTCGGCTTGCAAGAAGCGCTCGGATGGCCGTTGGAAAAGGTGCTCGCAGAATTTGGCGGCTATAGGCTGGATGGTGTTGTATGCGGATGTTCGATTTTGACAGGCGATAACTATCTCATCCGCAATTATGATTATCACCCAAAAACCTATGAAGGCCGGTATGTCTTCTACAAGCCGGACGATGGCGGATATGCATCCATCGGGCCAAGCCAGCGAGTGACCGGAAGAATGGATGGCATGAATGAAAAAGGGCTCGTGATGGGCTATAACTTCATGAACCGGAAAAGACCCGGGGACGGTTTCATTTGCTGCATGATCGGCAGGCTCATCCTTGAAGCATGCGCAACTGCCAAGGAAGCGGTCGAGATGCTCCGAACCATCCCCCACCGTCATTCCTTCAGCTATATTGTGCTCGATCCCCATGGGGAGACATATGTTGTGGAGACAACTCCGAGAGGCGTACACGTCCGGCAAGACCGCGCCTGCACGAATCATTTTGAAAAAATGAAGGACGAAAACCGACATCATATCGTTGATTCAGAACGCCGCCTCGAAATCCTGCGCGATCGGCAGGACAGCATAACGGAGGCCCGCCAAGCATTTCGTCTCCTGAACGATACGGATAAAGGGCTATTCTCCGATTTATACGGAAGCTGGGCAGGGACCATTCATACGTCCGCCTATTTTCCGCGTGAATTGAAGGCGTGGATGGCAATCGGCGGAAATAGAGAACCAGTCGAATTCAATTTCCGTGATTGGCTGGACGGACAAGATGTGCCTGACTTGCAGATCAAGGGTGACATTGCAACCGACATTCCTTTTGTTCATATGGATGAGGGTGCGGATTGGTCGAAAAGATAAAAAAAGAGAATCGGAAAAGCAGACTGTCTAAAGTGGTACCTATGTCAAGGACACAATAAAAAAAGAGATTAAGCAGTTTGAAGATGATTCCTATATTGAATAGGGGTCATCTTTTTTAAATTCCACTGATAACGATAATTATTATAATAGACCATATAATGGTTAATC
>NZ_JBWBKF010000011.1:0-5812 GCF_057657925.1 Lederbergia sp. B243.17 | reverse complement strand
GGCCCGGTCTGTTATAAAAAGGTTCTGGCGGAAAGGAATGAACAGCATGGGGCAACGGATGAGTGTGGAGGAGTACCGGAAGGCCAGGAAGCCGCGGAATAAATATCGGAACCGCAAGATTGAAGTGGATGGCATTGTCTTTGATTCCATCGCAGAAAGCAGATATTACGAGCAGCTGCAGTGGCTCCAGGAATACGGGGAAATCCTGTTCTTCCGGATCCAGCCAAGGTACTTGCTGCAGGACGGCTTCAAAAAGGATGGCAAGACTCATAGAAAGATAGAGTACATTGCAGATTTCGAAGTGCATCACAAGGATGGCAGCATCGAAGTGGTGGACGTGAAGGGCGTCAAGACGGACGTTTTTCGTATCAAGGAGAAGATGTTTCACAAAAAATATCCGCACAAGCTGTCGATCGTGAAGTATGAGGGAGGGCAGTTTGTGGAGGTTTAGGGGGAAAGGCGATGATTCCGCGCTGGATGATCGAACGGAGGGCGGTAACACGTGAGGCCGAGCAGCTGGTCATTGCTACTGGTGGAGAACGTGGCGCAGTAGACCATTAAGCCGCACCAAAAAATATATGAAAAGAGGAAGAATAATGGATCTAAATAAAATGGTAGTTGAAAGTTTAGCAAGAATGGAGAAAGAAGGAAAGGTTCAACAGATCGTGGATAAACATGTTGAGTCAACAGTAAACGACATAGTGAAGGATTTATTCGGCAGCTGGAGCGACTTTTCAAAAGGACTGAAAGAAAGCGCCAAGCAATCTATGAAAATCAATTTTGACGACTTAAATTTGTCTTCATATAACCATTTAATTCTGCAGGCTATAAAAGATAAGTTGGATGATGAAATCAACAATCAAGGCATCGCTCTTATAAAGACCGAGATTGAGTCTTTATTGTCAGATCCGAAACGTGAATATAAGCTGTCTGAACTTGTTAAAGAACTGACTAAGGAAATTGAAGACTTAGATGATCTTGGATATGAAGAATGTCATGAAATGTCTCTTCATGTTGAGGACACATCATACGGTTCTACCTGGATCGCTTTCGATGCAAGAGAAGACATTGATGAGTATAGCTGCAAATACAGACTCCTGGTTAACACAGAAGGCAAAGTCTATCTGGTCAAAATCAATGAGGAAGAATATAGCAATAAGAAATCTATAGAAAACTTTGATGTTAAAGCCTTCATGAGAGGTCTTCATGGGTTAGAAGAAACGCTATTCAAGATGTACGTAAGTGGTGCCAAGCTCATTATTGATGAAGATAATTGCGAAACGGAAATATCTAATCCTGAATACGACTAATTCGCAGTTTGACCATAAAGCACAGAAAGGAGCCAATCCATGAAACTAGTCAGCTGCAGCCAATGCCATCAAGCCTGGCCGATAAATAGGACAGCAGTTGTCGCTGGGAAAAGGGTTTGTGGGGAGTGTAAACAAAAAGGAAAGGGGTGAAAGGTTGTGGATAATGCAAATCCGTTGCTCCAGATTTCAAAGATAGCGAATCAACTTCCTTCCTCAGTGATTGCGGACATTCAGAGAAGGTCCGGAGATTGGTTGGCGAGTGGCGGGAAAGAGGACGATCCATACATTTGGCAGCAACTTAAATATGCACAACGGGTAGTACAGTTCTTGGAAAAATAAAAAAGCCAGGATTCCTCCCGGCTTAATCACTCTGACAAGTTGATTATACCATATGCGGGAGGAATCTTACTATGAGACTACAAGATATTGAAATACCTAGTACAAATAGACTAGAAATTGATATACTGGATATACCAACCAATTGTGTGATCGTTATCTCAGATGGCAAGGCAAAAGTGAGAGAGCTTCCGCCTTTTGGGGAGTACAGAATCGTGACGCATCAAGGGAAAGTGAAGCGAATGCGTAAGGAAGAGGGAGAAGAGTTTTGAAAGAAATAATTAGCATAGTAAAGGACCTTGAAAAAGTAAAAATTTTTGTTCCCTTAATAACAGGAATCACAGTCTTTATATTAACATCCCTTTATAACCATTTAAAAGATAGGAAAATGTATATAAAATCACTCGATACCGAATTGTTGATTCACAGAGGGAAAAGAGCCTTTGTGGAACCGGTTAATAATAAAATCAATAATGGGCAACATAAATTGTTGATGTCTAAGAGGTATGTAGAGGCTAAAGAGGATAATGATAAAAAGCATGAAAAGCAGAGATCGGAGTTTTTATTAATAGAAAATACTACTAAAAACAAGATTTACAATATAAAAATAACAAACAAACTGATGATTAATGGTAAAAAATTCACAGATCACTTCGTTCAATTTTATATGGAAGGCGGGGAAGTATTTTATATTTTTCTTCCGTTTAGAAGCGAAAACGATGATAAGTCACCATTTTTGAAAGCAGTTGTTAAGTATAAAACGTTAGCTGGAACGAGGTATTCTATCTCTTATAAGGTATTTGAAAACAGGAGGTTGCGATCGAAGTTTCACGGGATCAGAATTAAATGCAGGATTATATTATGGTTTATCCCTATTCCTGTGGAATTCGATGCATATCAAAGAAAATATAATACTCAAAGTAAGGTTTTAATGAAGAAGTAGTCCCTCCGGCCAACCGGAGGACAGCGATTGAGTACTGCTTTTTGATTTCATTGTACGTTAAAACACGTGAGACCAGGATATTTACACATCAAGGGAAAGTGATGCATATGAGAAGGAAAGAGGGAGAGGGATTTTGAAAGAAATTATTATTGAGATTTTTAGAACCATAATAGTTCCACTTACTATTGGTTTAGGATCTATGTATTTTGGAAGTAAAATCAATGAATCAAAGAATGTTAAAAATGAAAAAGTCGAAAGGGAGAAGCAAGAAGAATTATTATACCTACGACTGCAGAAGTTAAGTGATTCTCTTTATAAACGTAGATCTTTATTAGAAAATGCTCAGAGCCTCAAAGATGAAATTAACGGTATACAAGAAGGGAGTATTGAATATTCTACCGATGAATTTCAGGGACTTAGTAAATCGGAACATTTGGAACAACTCGCTTCCAATTTACTTGATATAAATACGTTTTCATTTATAAGTAACGCAGAAGAGGTTGCCTCAAGTTTTAAAAAAGTTAAATTATGTCCATATGATAAACTCTCTTCAAAAAAACGCTTAGATTGCTTAAAGATATTAGAGACAGATGGGAACTTAAAGTTATTAGATGGCAAGCTAACACTTATAGAAGAATTAACTATTGATATAAAACCTAAATACGAATAGTCCCCCTGGCCAACCAGAGGACAACGATTGATAACAGCGATTTGCTGTGTCATTTGTTGTCCTCTTTTTATTTTCTGGAAAAAGGAGATGAAGCATTGAACAAGGCGATGAGGGAGCAGCTGAAAGACTGGCAGAAGGTTAATGAAGCATCTCAGAAAAAGCCGCAGAAGCGCCGTGAGGAGGTCTTTACGGATGCGGATATGCGATACCTTATGGGGACCGGAATGCCGAGGTACAGGAGATACAGGGGATCGTTTAGGCAGAGATAATAAAGGGGGTCCTATTATGCCAAATTGGGCAGATAAGTTAATTCAGGAGTATTCAGACGGCAGGAAAGAATTAAATAAGCTACTCGACAGTTTGGATAAGGAAAAACCTGCAGATCGAGAGGATCGTAAAATGATTAATAGCATGATTGATGATATGGGCTTTACGATTGAGTGGTTGGAGACAGGTAAGCAGCCAGGGACATATCGAGGTGTAGATAAGAGATTGGCTTATCAGCGGAACGCAATAGAAAGCATGGAAGTCATTCCAGATATCACTTGCCAACTAGATGACATAAATGAAAAGCAATTATTCATGACGAGCGAAGAAAAGATAATATTAAACGATATTCTATCGTCATTTTCTCTTAGGGAAAGGCAGTGTTATATACTTCATACGGCGCAAGGAAGAAGTATGGGGCAGATTGCGGATGAAATAGGCGTGAGTAAGGCAACAGTCCAGATGTACATTAAAAGAGCAAGAGAAAAAGTGAATCAAAGAGTCAGCAAAGCCGCCTCATAAAAAAGAACCAGGCATAAACCTGGTTCCAATCATTTATTGGTTTTTTCGAATTCCAAGACGATCTTTTAATGCAAACTGCAGCAACTGAGAAAAATTGATGCCTTCTGATTCGGCTGCATCATTTAACCATTTCGGGATGGTCAGAGTTTTCTTGATAGCCTTGTTTTCGAGCTCATCACGAATATAGTCGGTCCATGCTTCCACCACGACAATAAAGCGTCCTTCTGACAGCTTAATGTCGTTAGGTCGGGAGGGAGCAGGTATTGACTCGCCGTCTTCTTCCATTCCATACAAAAAACCTTCTAATGCATCTTTCGCCATGCGAACAGCTTCTTCCATATTCGAGCCTTCCGTAATACACCCAGGTAAATCGGGGAATGTCACCGTAAACCCTTCAGAACCATCCGTTCCGGCATCAAAAATAGCAGGGAACAAATATTTAGCCATATATATAAACCTCCTTAGCAGGGGGCTAGCGAAGCCCCGCCTGCTTTAGTATTGAGTTTGTAGTGCCGAGTTTAAGGTCTTTTCTTGGATGTGGTACCGTTACAGTTCCTTTTTTCGTTGGATGTTTGAAATGGTGATGGCTTCCAACGACTCTAACTATGTACCATCCGTCTTGCTTAAGTATTTTTATCATTTCTCTTGATGATATTTTTCTCTCCTCCCTCCTTCTAATTATATTATAACACGTGTAATTTATACGTGTCAACGATAATTATTGAAAGAAACAGTGGGCAAAAACTTCATCTGTCATACGTTTGTCATACGAAGTCACTATATATGAAGGGGGATTATAGGGGGATGTTCCGCGCCCTTTGTCTTTCTCTCTTGCATAATTGTTATTACGTGCGCCATCCTTCGGTGGCGTTTTGCCATATATACAAATAACCTCTTTGATCTTATATTTAATTCAAGGAGGTGGTTAAATGCCAGAAATACATTTATTTAGTCCAGATATGGTGAAACCTTTTGAACCAGTATCAGTAGTATTAACAATCGTTGGATTAGTAGGTATTTGCTTATGTTTAGCCTTGAAATTAATAAAGTCTGATCTACTAAAAAGGATATTAGCAATAGTGTTCTCGGTAATCCTAGTTGCGGTTTGTTTAGAGGCATTTGTTAATATATCATTATTCAACAGATAGAAGGGAAATATCTCCTTTTGGCGAAAATATAAGCAAAGGGAGATGAGAAAATGAAAATTTATAATTACAGTGTTATGAAGATTAATGGCGCATTAACCGATGCAACGCCAATGGCGAAATTAGAGGAGCATTTGAACTTACAAGGAGAGGATGGCTTCAGGTTATGTGCTGCTATTCCTCAAATGTATGAAGGCTCTACAGAAGCAACAGTATTAATATTTGAATCAGAAGATGAAGTTGAGGACTAATTGATCAAGCATCTCCTCGAGGGATGCTTTTTTCTATGCGTAAAAAACAAAGGGGGTAGGTGAGATGCGGTGAAACTAACTGTAAAACAACAACGATTTGCTGATTACTATATAGAGACTGGTAATGCAACAGAGGCATATTTGAAGGCTTATCCAAATGTAAAGAAAGAGGCAACTGCAAGAGCAAATAGCAGCAGGTTGCTAACAAATGCTAACGTATCTGCTTATATAGCAGACCGAATGGAAGAACTAAAGTCTGAACGTGTTGCTGATCAGCAAGAGATCCTAGAAACTTTAACAGCGGTGTTAAGAGGAGAGGCCCAGGGCGCTGCATTAGTAGGCATGGGAATGGGCGAACAATACATGAA
>NZ_JBWBKF010000003.1:0-1671 GCF_057657925.1 Lederbergia sp. B243.17 | reverse complement strand
AATATTTTGTTGTGGTGACTTAATTTTATCAGAAGTGGTCCTTATCTTTCATGAAAGACAATTAAAGCCGGCGGAATTTTACTCATCGTAAAATTCCGCCGGCTTTTTTCGTATCAGAGATGGGTTTTGTCCCAGCCCCTTTTTTATGTTTCTTGGAAGTCCACCTTTGACGTCAGCCGTTTAGGAAGCTGCGTTGACTACAATTCCCTATTCTCCAGTTGGCGGCTTTCAGTGTTTCCGGTTTAGCGAAAAGGGGAAAAGGCTAGGACAAATAAAACGTGGGGAAAAAGGTAAAAGCAATTCGAGGAGGTATGCAGTATTTACGTTCTTAAACTAAAATTTCAACATCAAGAAGGGTGGCGGAAATATGAAGAGATTGATTACACTTGCCAGTATAATCGCTACATTGGCCCTGACTTTCTTTGCGATGCATCTCATTTCAACAGTCTTTTTCTGGCTGCTATTCGTACCGGCCGGGCTGTCAATTCTGTTTTTCGGAAGTGAAGGAGAAAGTGTTCCTTCATCAATCGGAACAAGAAGGGAGCCGGGCTCCTGAACAAGTTGACTTGCTAAAGAACTGTACCTGATTGTTAGGATTCTATAACAATTTGGGTACAGTTCTTATTTTTGCTGATTGGCGGGCTGTGAACGATTGAACCATGGCGAACGGGACAGCTATTCTTAAAGAAGAGAAACTATTCTACCTTAGACATCAAAACGAATTGTGGAGGAATGGACATGAGGTTGGAAAATAAGGTAGCGGTCATCACGGGTGCCGCGTCTGGAATGGGGAAGGCAATTGCGGCTCTGTTCGCAAGCGAAGGAGCGAAAGTAGTTGTCTCCGATATTAATGAAGAAGCGGCCAGACAAGCTGTGGAAGAAATCCAGGCAAGTGGCGGAGAAGCGATAGCGATTACGGCGAACGTAGCGGAGGAGGCGGACATCGGGGATTTGATCGACAAAGCGGTTGGAGCATACGGTACACTCGATATTTTGGTGAACAATGCCGGCATCATGGACAACTTTGCTCCGGTTGGCGAGATCGACGATGAAACGTGGGAAAGGTTGTTTGCCGTAAACACGACAAGCGTCATGCGTGCAACGCGTAAAGCATTGCCGATTTTCTTGGAGAAAGAATCCGGAGTGATCATCAACGTCGCTTCTGCAGGAGGCTTGCAGGGAGCGAGGGCAGGGGCTGCTTATACAGCTTCCAAGCATGCGGTTGTCGGACTAACCAAAAATACCGGCTTCATGTATGCTCAAAAAGGCATCCGCTGTAACGCGATTGCACCAGGAGGAGTGGAAACAAATATCAGCGCCTCCATGTCAGGTATTGATCAATTCGGCATGGGACGGATCCAGCCAGGACTAGCTTTAAATCCACGGATCGGCAAGCCGGAAGAAATCGCGAACATCGCCCTTTTCCTTGCAACTGACGAATCAAGTTTTGTCAACGGAACGGTCATCACCGGAGATGCGGGCTGGACTGCATACTAAAATAAAAGAAAAGGTATTCGAAAAGCGGGGGAAACTAAAGTGGTACCTATGTCAAGGACACAATAAAAAAAGAGATTAAGCAGTTTGAAGATGATTCCTATATTGAATAGGGGTCATCTTTTTTAAATTCCACTGATAACGATAATTATTATAATAGACCATATAATGGTTAAT
>NZ_JBWBKF010000091.1:0-47930 GCF_057657925.1 Lederbergia sp. B243.17 | reverse complement strand
ATTAACCATTATATGGTCTATTATAATAATTATCGTTATCAGTGGAATTTAAAAAAGATGACCCCTATTCAATATAGGAATCATCTTCAAACTGCTTAATCTCTTTTTTTATTGTGTCCTTGACATAGGTACCACTTTATTCACCGCCTCTTTTACTAAAAAAATGCACCCGGTTGTTATTTGAATGTACGTACACGTAAGTGATGGCTAAGTATTCATAGTGGATGCCATCGTATGAAGCTTGTTTAACGTTCTCCAGTTGCGAATTGTCACAGGTGTACCCAATTTCTGAAGTTGATTTGCCAGCTTGGAATTTCGAATACTGTTAGAAAACAAAAGGTACATCTCACGATTTTTGGCCTTGTACGTTTCATATTCGTTTTTATATTTGTTTAAGCTTTCTAAGCTTCCCTGCGGCGGAGATTCACGCAAAAAAGCCACGTATAGGCTTTCTCCCACTGCTGTAGCTTCTGCATCAGAAACTTCCTCCTGAGAAAATGGACAGTTTCCAACAATCATTTCCAATTCTAAGGCCGTTCTCAAAACAACGTTAACCCTAAAATGAAATTCTTCTTCAATTTTCTTTTCTATTTGCATTTGTAATGCTTCTTTACTGTCATTTGATTCGAAGACGATATTACCGCTTTGAATATAAGTTTGTACCCGATTTAGCCCCAAAGATTCTAGAATTCGTCTTAATTCGGCCATCTTGATTATATTTTTTCCACCAACGTTAACACCCTGCAACAGTGCGATATAAATCATCATTTCTCCTCTTTCCTTATCCAGAATCCATCTCTTTTCTTGTAACAGTAGAAATACCTTTTCCGCTACAGGCAATAATGTATTTATCTTCTGCTCTCCATCGACAAAGAAGCCTCATGGGCACTTTCGTAACCCAGTCCTCCTAGACAATAATCGAATCAGAACACAATTCACAATCACCAATTTCGATGCCTCTAGTATTATTTTTTCTAAACCATCTCATTTCCTTCAATAGCCCACACTTTTTCCAAAGCGATTCTTCTAATAAACGTTTGATTTAGCCGTAATTGTATATAACATTTATGTTCCCCGCCATACGAGTGACGTCATTCAATGCAAGAAAACAAAAGAAGAAGCTTCACTTCGCATGGAAGGTCGCTTCTTCTTCGAATATTTGTTTCTGATGATGCTTTTTAGTTAACAGATGGGCCTGCTTCGTTTTCCGGAGGCCGAGCCACCATAAAAACAGCATGAATGGCAGCGTATAATATAACCAATACTTTTGGCTGACGAGGATATAGTCATAGAGGCCATGAAGCAGAAAGGGGGCGAAAAAAGAGGCGAAAAGCGTTCTCTTCCTTATCTTGCCGTTACCGAATTTTGCTTTCCCCATATAGTAACCCATGATGACACCGAATAGTGCGTGAGAGGAAACCGGGAACAACGCCCTCCCGATCGCAAACTCCACTCCGTTGACAACCAGATAGAGTATATTCTCCACGGTCGCAAACCCTAAGGATATACTCGTACCGTAGACAATTCCATCATAGGGCTCATCAAAATCGCCATGCTGGTAAATGGCAAGCATAAGGATGAACCATTTAAAAAACTCTTCAAGCAAGGCAACAGAAAAAAACGCGGAAAGGAATCCGCTTTTAAAGATTGCTTCTTCCCCAATCACATATTGGATGAACATAATTGGGAATGTCATCAATGCACCGAAAAGGAAGACTTTGAATACGGTCCGTATCGGTTCCTGATTATATTGATCACGTAAATAAAAATAACTGAGCAGCGCAAGTCCGGGTGCGATGCCAGCGGATAAGAGCACTAGCATAGGCAGCCCTCTTTTCTTTCGATTTCCTTCATCGTATCATGGAATAGAGCGATTGAGAATGACCAATCCGGAAAAAGACCTATGAAATAACCATCAGGAGGAAAACACAGTGAAAAAAATTCTTCTTATCCATACAGGCGGCACCATTTCCATGCAAGAAGATGCTTCTACCGGCTCTGTCCAGCCAGCTGGCCGGAATCCGCTGCTTGACCTGACGTCTTCTTTCGGGCAAGAGGCGGACTTGCTCATTGAAGAGCCATTCCATAAGCCGTCCCCTCATATTACAGCCCTCGACATGCTGGAGTTAAAAAAATTGATCGATCGCCATTACCAAAGCGGCAAAATTGACGGCGTTGTCATCACCCACGGTACTGATACATTGGAAGAGACCGCCTACTTTCTAGATTTGACCGTCCAGGCGGACATCCCGATCATCGTCACCGGCGCCATGCGTTCCAGCAATGAAATCGGTTCGGACGGCCCATACAATCTCTTGTCGGCCATCCGCGTGGCAACAGCCGACGATGCAAAGGGCAAGGGCGTCCTCGTCGTCTTGAATGACGAAATCCATACAGCGGTGAACGTGACAAAGACCCATGCGAGCAACGTCTCCACTTTCCAAAGTCCGCAATACGGGCCGATCGGGATTGTCACAAAACGGGCGATCATTTTCCATCACAAGCCAACAGAAACGGAAAAATACGAGATTGGCACAGCGATGAAAAGGACAACGCTGCTCAAAGCATACGCCGGGATGGACTCCTCCCTTTTTGATGCAGTGCTTACGATGGGATTTGATGGTGTCGTCGTCGAAGCGCTCGGCCAAGGCAATTTGCCGCCCGCAGCTGTACCGGGCGTCCGCCGGCTGCTCGAGGCAGGCATCCCAGTCGTCCTCGTCTCCCGCTGTTTCAACGGCATTGCTCAAGACGTCTATGGCTATGAAGGGGGCGGCAAAACATTAAAAGAAATGGGAGTCATCTTCTGCAACGGGCTGAACGGCCCAAAAGCAAGGATGAAATTGATGATTGCCATGAGTAAAACCGCAGACCTCAAGGAACTGAACGAACTATTTTCTAGATAACTGGAGGCTACTGGGAGCTTTGGACAATCGAAAGGGGCTGTCCGGGATCAGTTTACACTGACTTTCCGGACAGCCCCTTTCGTGTTTTCGCACTTATTCTGCTTTTTCTTTTGCCTGAATGGCGCTCGCGATGAAACCACCGTGAAATTTGCCGTTTTCAATGAAAATTTCATTGGCATTGTTGCCGGCAGCGATGACGCCTGCAATGAAGATACCCGGGACATTTGTTTCCATCGTCTCAGGGTCGGCTTCCGGCCTTCCGCTTTCAGGATCGATCCTCACGCCCATATCACGCAAAAAGGCGTGATCGGGGTGATAGCCGGTCATCGCAAACACGAAATCATTGTCGATTTCATGCTCTCCTTCCGGATCACGATACACGAGGCTTGTTTCCTTGATTTCGAGAAGATGAGAGTCAAAAATCATTTTGATTTCCCCGTTCCTTGCCAGCGCTTCGAATTCCGGCAGGATCCACGGCTTGATGCTTGGGGAATATTCGCTTCCCCGGTACAGGCATGTCACGTCCGCACCGGCTTTATGCAATTCGAGTGCCGCATCGATCGCAGAGTTCTTTCCGCCGATTACAGCGACCTTCGTCTCGAAAAACGGATGGCCTTCTTTGAAATAATGATATACCTTGGGGAGGTCTTCACCCGGGATGTTCATGTAATTCGGGCTGTCGTAATAGCCGGTGGCAATGACAACATACTTTGCCGAATATTCGCCTTTGCTTGTCTCCACCATAAAACCTGTTCCATCCGGACGAATATGACGGACGGTCTCAAACCGGTTGATCCGCAAATCCTTCAGCTTCACAACTTCCCTGTAGTACGTCAAGGCATGGTTCCGCTTCGGCTTTCTCTCAACTGTAATAAATGGCACATCACCGATCCCCAGCTTTTCACTCGAGCTGAAAAACGTCTGATGTGTCGGATAATTGTAAATGGCGTTAACAATATTCCCTTTTTCTATGACAAGCGGTTTTTTTCCAATTTCCTGTAAAGCGATTGCGGCCGCCAAACCGCATGGGCCGCCTCCTACGATGATGACATCCTCTTTTTGCATGCTGCAACTCTCCTATCCGCAACTAAAAAATCTCCTCATTTTATGATAGGAGATTTGATGGGGAACCGCAAAAGATATGTTTTAATCAAAAATGATGCTGGAGAATATCTATCGCCCTGTGACGGATGATCACATTCCCGTATTCCAAAAGATAGGCAGCAGTGTGAGCCGAGGATCCGCCGTATTCTTCACAGAGCCCTTCCAGTCCGTCCCCCGAAGTTCCGTCTTTCTGAAATAGCATGTAATAGCGCTCCTTCAACGAAATCAGCGTACTGCCGGCCGCGCTGAGCTGCAGATTCTGAAAAGCCTTCGCCATCATGATCACCGGGTCGATGCTCTCGAACTGGAGCACGAACTCCTGGTTCCGTTTCGGCGGCTCCTCTTCCTCTTCTACATCCTCCACCTGCTGCTCATCGAGTGTAAGAATTAGGACAAGCTCTTTTGCCGTGAGGGAAAATATTTCAATCGACACAACGCCATCCGTTTCAAGCGCGTATCGTCTGTTCGCTTCATCCAGCATCTCTTCAAACAAGTCATCCCAGATAAAGGAGTTTTTCAGCAATTCTTCTTGAACAAAACCTTTATCGGTCAACTCATCAAAAGAAATGGAGTATTTGATCTTATTCATCGCGATTCTCTCCAGCTTCATCAAACCCGCCCCCTGAATCATGCTCTTAACCCATACTATGAAAGGAGCGGCAGATGGTTCATCGACCCACGCCTTTGATAGTCAGGAGATGGGTTTCCGCTTTGGCGCCGAGGCGGAGCGGCAGCGAGGTCGTTCCATAGCCGTTGCTGATCAGGTGAATCGTCTGGGGAAGCTGGCGCAGAGAACCAAGTTCATAAGGGCCGATGCCGAAAATGCGAATCTGCCCCCCGTGCGTATGGCCGCTCAGCGTAAGGGCGATACGGTGATCCTCCTTCACCTCGCGGATGATTGACGGGTTATGGCAGAGAAGGATCCGGTGTGCGTTCGGAGAGATGCCGGAGAGAATGCTCGATAACGCCGGCCTGCGGTAGGCCAAGTCATCGAGTCCGATCAATGCGAACACTTCGTCCCCTTTTATAAAGGAAACATGGGTATTTTTCAATTCGACGGCTCCGCACTCTTTCAACAGGCTAGACAGCGTTTCTTCTGCTATTTCATAATCGTTATTTCCCCATATAAAATAAACCGGCGCAGCCTCCCTCAACTTGATCAAATTTTCCTTCACCCTTTCAAGCGGCACTCCCTTCTCTGTTAAATCCCCGCCGATAATAATCAAATCGGCCTTGCCCGCGATATCTTCAACAATTCGGCCGCTGACCACCCGGCGATGAATATCGGAAATGAAAAACACGGTCAGCCCGCCAAAACTCTCAGGCAGCTCCGGCAGAGAAATCGTTTGCCGGAGGACACGGTCTGAGAATGCCTCCCTAAGCATATAAATGAGCAGGCCAATACCCGCAATAAATACAATCGTAAGTAATATAGCCACAATATCACCCTTATTCAGAATACGAAAATCATACCATATTTTCCATGACGCGGTCAGAAAATTCACGAGGAACGAAAAAAGGCGGTTCCAAGATGGAAGACCGCCACATGTACCGATAGTGCCCGACTTTTGTTAACATAATATTATTAAGTGCTACTTACTTTCGTGGTACAAATTGATGTCAAAGTCCTTTTTCATTTTTTCATAGAGAAGATGGCGGTCCTCCCATGCCTTGTCCTTCCATAGATCCTTGCTCCGGTCAATGATTTCCGCACGGAGGCCATGGTATTCTGTATCTGCTTTCTCCTTGCGTTCGAAGGTGATTTTCATCGCGCCGATGAGGAATGCCCCGACGAGAAAAGCGAGCTGCACGAGCGGCTCTTGAACGGATTTCATTAGCAGCTCTGCAAACGGTGCACCTTCCTCCACCGCTGCCATTTTTCTTACACCAAAAAGGCAGACAAAAGCGAAAATCCAGACTGAGGCCGTGATCAGAAAGTGGATGTTCTCCATCTTCGTCAGCTTTGATTTTTTCTTGACCAAAGCGAGGACCATTGTTTTCGTCGCTTCATCCGTATGCTCATCAAACTGAACGGTCGGTTTACCCATCAAGCCTTCCTCCTGTCTTCTGTACTACTGTATGTCCTAGAAGACAGGAAAATGACGGAGAATCATTTTGGAATAACGAGCTTTTGGCCGACATGAATATCATTGCCGTTCAGCCCATTGGCCGCTCGGATCGTTTCCACGCCATCCTTCGACTGATAGTAGTTCATCGCAATCCGGTAAAGCGTTTCACCCGGCTGAACCGTGTGATAAACCGTGTTCCCGGCTTCCTGCTCCTGCTGAGACTGAGACTCATCGGACTCTGACTTTTCCGGTTTGGTTTGTTCCGGTTCAGTTTGTACCGGCTTAGCAGCTTGTTGCTCTTCCTTTACTTGCTCAGTCTTGCCAGATGGTGAGTTTTTTTCATCTTTAGGTGATTCTGCTTTTGCTTCGTCATCCTTTGGTTGTTCAACAGTTGCGGCAACTCCCGCCAAGCCATGGTTCGAGTCGACCAATACACGTTCTCCAGAAGTATGGTCGGGATCCGACTTTGTTTTGGCGCCTTTAGCTACCAGTGAAACGGTGATAGGCAGTATCAGAATGATGACGAGCAGAACGAACGGAACCGATAGAGACTTTTTCTTTTTCTTATCTTTTTCGTCTTCGCTGTTATCCTGCTTCCGTTTCTTGTACTTTTTCCCGTGCAGTTCGACCCTTGTCATCGGCCGCTGCTCATCTTTTGATTCTTCCATCAGCGGATCCCTATTTTTCAATTGCTGTTTTTCTGTTCGCATTGTCGTTTCCCTTCCTTGTCCCTGTTATCCAAACGCAAATAGACACCAAGCAAAAAATCGATGGCAAAATGCATGGCGATCACCGGCAGCAGCAGCTCCCCGGACCATTCATAAACCCAGCCAATGAAAAAACTGAGAATGGTCACATTTACCGCCAGATACCAATGACTCCAATACCGGACATGTACCGCTGCAAAAATGATACAAGCCCAGAACAGTCCAAATTTCGTCTGTATGACGCCGCGGAACAGGATTTCTTCAGCTGCGGCGACCAAAATGGCGGTCAGGGCAATTTTCCAGACGGGCATCCCTCGAAAAATTTTCTCGTTGATGCCGCCGTCATCATAAAATCGTTTCGGCAGCCTGTTCATCAGGATTATGTCGATGCCGGCAACCGCCGCTCCAAACAACAGCCCTAGAAGAACAGGGCCGGCCTGAAATTTCCATAGGGCGGCAAACGAACCAAAGCTGTCAAAGAAGAAAAAGCCAAGCAGCAGCGCGAGAAAAGCCAAAATCAATTGAGATAGATATAATTGCTTTGTCAGCTCCGGACCCGACATCATCTTGGCCAGATCCGCCTGTTTCATCCGGCTCATAGGCGTCCTCCCGGTAGCAGGAGCTTCTCCAAAGTCTTTTCCCAGGAACAGCCTGCTTGCGCAACGGCTTGGCTGTTCTCTTGCCGGTAGGCGTCCAACGATATGCCGCATCGGTCACAGCACTTCCCGTTATTTCCGGCAGGCTGTTCACCAAATAGGGCAAGCATCCCTTCTCTTCTGCACCCTTGCGCCAAAATCCATTGTTTCATCTCGTTCAGCTTTAGCCATTTATGCCGCATCCGCCTGTCTTTTACGTCAATTGCATACTGAACAGGATCCTCATGACCTTCGCTATTTGCTCCGTAATGTTCGAGAAAACGAAACTGGACATCCGTAAGCCCGAGAGCCTCCATCAAATCGCTCTTCGCCAGTTTTTCCCTTTGCTCAAAATAGTTCAGGATCTGCCGATTATCCGGCAGCTCATACTCGAGAAACTGGGCAGGCAGCTGTTCATCTCCCCGGCAATAGAGAAGGATAGCCGTGCTTGGTTTTTGATCCCTTCCTGCCCTGCCGATTTCCTGGATATACGATTCGGCCTGCGCCGGCAGATGGAAATGGATAACAAAGCGGATGTCATTTTTATTAATACCCATTCCAAAAGCACTTGTAGCACAAATCACTTGCAATTGTCCGTATAAATATTGCTGCTGGATCAAAATCCGCTGTTCCTGGTCCATTCCTCCATGATACGCCGAGACGCCTTCGACGCCATTTTGCTGGAGAAACTCCGCCATCTCCTCGGCCATTTTTTTGCTGGAAAAATAAACGATCCCCGGTTTCTGCAAGTAGTTGACAAGCTCAGCCAGCCTTTGTTTTTTCTCTTGTTGATGAGTAACCTCTTCGACGATGAGGGAGATGTTTGGCCGATCAACGGAAAAGATGAACTCAGCCGGTTCCTCAAGCAGCAGCTGGCTCGCAATGTCCTTCCTTACATCCGCGCTTGCTGTCGCGGTCAGCGCAAGTGCCGTCGGATTTCCAAGCTCCCGCCGGATCTTTCCGAGGTTCAAATAGTCAGGACGGAAATCATGGCCCCACTGGGAAATACAATGAGCCTCGTCAATCACAAATAGGGAGATGTGTACTTTTTTCAACTGCTCTACTAGATAATCCCAGCCGAGTATTTCCGGCGATACGTAAATAAACCGGTAGCTCGGCAATGATTCAAGGATCGATCTCCGTGTTTGCGGATCGAGGAAAGAGTTCAGAGCCACAGCCCTTTTTTCTCCGTTCATCCGCAACCCTTCAATCTGATCCTGCATCAAAGAGATGAGCGGCGAAATAACGAGAACCGTCCCTTCCTGTACATACGCCGGCAGCTGATAACAGAGGGACTTCCCTGTCCCGGTCGGAAGCAAGGCGATTGTGTCCTTTTTGTCCAGCACGGACCGGATGATCTCCTCCTGCCCAGGCCGGAATCGGTCATAGCCAAAATATGTTTTTAATGATTGCATTATGTTCATTGCCACTCACCCATCTTTGCCAGAACGAGGCGGATTTGAAAATACGAAGCCTGTCCAACAAAATCCTTGATCGGCTTCAGCTTCTTCTGCCCCAATTCGGTTGCCGCTTTCCGGATCGCTGCACTGAGCGCCGGATCAACAAACGGCTCCGCAGAGAATTCCGGATCAATTAAAGCGATCTCGATAATATGGTCTTCAATCGTACTTTTTTTCAACCTTCTCATTTTGGCGATTTCCTCGACGGACCGGTTCCTTTTCAACAACTCGTAAGTCCTCAGTGTTGATTGGGTAAACGGAAAGTGCTGATGAATTCCCAAAAGAAGCTGGTGCAGAAGCGGAAACTCATCCGGGCTGCTTGTGATGCGGCCAATTGTATAATGAAGTCCATGTAGAAATCGGAAATGGTATTCTGTTTCTTCATAGCCAAGCCGGAGAGCAGCCTGTTTTTCCGTAAGCCCGATCACCTCATAGCCGCTGAGCCGGGCTGTGATGAGGCCAGGGTCCTCCGGGAATCCGCTTTTGAAGATTTTTTCCAATTCTTCTAGCAGTCCCGGTGCTAGGGACGTTTTCCCGCCTTTCAAGGAAGTCAGGAATTGTTTTACCCACCGGACCACTTCCTGGTCTCTCTGGATCGGATAATACCGATTCTGCCCGTAAGCAATATGGGAGACAGCCTGGATAAGGAGCGTCAGTCTTTTCCAGAAAACGAGTGCGGTATCCTGAAATGCCCATCCGTCAAGATAGGGAAGTCTCTCCGGACGGTTTGGCTGCTGATGCCTTTGAGGATAGGCATAATCCCCGTCCAGAGTTATGTATCCCGCTGTTCCCATCTCTTTTAAAAGATTGTCAAATTCATATCGTTTTAGTCTTGGCATCGTTTTGAAATAAGTCGTCAACTCAAATAAATGCGCGTCCTGGATTGTTTGGGATGACTTTTTCCCTGTCAGCAGATGGAATGTTGAATAAACCGTCCGTTCGCCGGCAGTTTGCTCAAGACATTGCATAAGAACGGACTGCAGATAGGTCATATACATCCCTTCCTTTCCTGTTAGATGCCGCGCTTCCGAACTTTTCATTGCTAAAGCTCTTCATTCAATTTTATCATGAATCTGCCCTTTCGACTATTGCCGTCAAATTTTGCAAAGCGGTTTTAAGAAACCTAATTCCGGATCGAGCCATTTTTTATGACACCGCATACAATTGAGTGACAGGGGAAAAGCGTTGAAATGTTTGATAAACAGGATTACAATAATGTTGGATGCAAACAGTATTGTGTTGAAAAAGTTCACTGCCCCAGCAATAATGGGGAGGGGATCGGGAGGATGGATCATGCCGAAATTCACGATAGTAGATAAAGATACATGCATTGCCTGCGGGGCTTGCGGAGCAGCCGCACCTGATATTTACGACTACGACGACGAAGGAATCGCCTATGTGATCCTCGATGACAACCAGGGGACAGAGGAAGTCCCTGAAATTCTCGAGGATGATATGATGGATGCGTTTGAGGGGTGTCCGACCGATTCTATCAAAGTGGCGGATGAATCGTTTGACGGTGACCCGTTAAAGCATGAATAAAGAGAAGTGAACATGCCGGAACCTTGGTGGTTCCGGCATTTTTATCGTTTTGGCGCGAGGTCATTCTGTGTTTTTCCCGTTTTCTACCTACATAAAAAGGAGCTGCGGCAGATTTTCTGCGGCAGCTCCTTTGATTTATACGTTCCGGATTGAGGATTGCTTAGCTAACCATACATGCATCTTGCTGTGGATCAGCATGTAGATGACCGTGACGATGATTCCTTTCGCCAAATTGAACGGCAGGATGGCAGCGACGACAAATTGTCTCAGGTCCGCTGACGTCATCGGATCCCATCCAACAAATCTCGTATAAGCCGGGAAGATGACAAAGTAATTTAAAATGCTCATGAATACAGCCATGATTATCGTGCCGGAAATCAGGGAAAAAACCAATCCCTTTCTAGTATCCAGACGCTTGAACACAAAATAGGCAGGCAAAACGAACAAGAGTCCGGCAACAAAGTTGGAGAAATGCCCAATTGGAATTCCTGTCTCACTGCCGCTTGCCAAGTAGTCGAGCACATTTTTGAACAATTCAACGAGAATAGCAGCGACCGGACCGAATAAGAAGGCAGCAATCAGTGCAGGAATGTCGCTGAAGTCCACCTTTAGAAATGGCGGAATCATTGGCAGCGGGAACTTGATGAGCATCAATATGAAAGCCAGACTGCTCAGCATCCCGATTACAACATACGCTCTTACATTTAACTTTTTCATTTTCCTCTCTCCTTAGAGATTCACCCCATGTTGAAGAAAGGCACCCACTTGCTGGTCCCAGACATCAAAAACCCCCAAAGATCAGAATCTTTGAGGGAGAATATCCAGGCAACCTAAACAAGCAATTCAAATCCTGCCATTTGAAATGCGGGCGACCTTCATCTTCTCCCATCCAGACTGTACTGTCGGCTTTGGAATCGCACCAAATCCTGCCCCTGAAGGCTCGCGGGCTAACAGCATGAATATGCCGCATTACCGCCGGTGGGGAATTTCACCCCGCCCCGAAGATGAATCGTTATTTTATTTTCAACGTCATTATACTATATTTGCGCTCATATGAAAAGAAATTAATTTGGCGATGCCGGAATGCTCAGTTCCTGAGACACGAGAATCAGGTCGGATTCGAGATTATTCACCGATTGGAGTGTCTCTAGGCTTATCTGATAATGGCGGGCGATGGACCAAAGTGTGTCCCCATTTTGCACGATATACGTCAATTCTTTTTGCATAGGCTGCCTCTTTTCCGTCTCCAGATAACCGTAAATCGAAGATGCCTTATACAATGTGCTCTCCTCATAGGCGTCAGCTTGAAGCGGATCGGAAAGTACGGCACCCGCTGTTTCGATCGCTCCGCCGATTGCCGGCTCCATGGAGGCGACTCCATAGCCGATCTCCCTTGTCCCAAACACAAGGAACGGATCAATGGCATTGTCTTTTTCGATTGTCCATCCACCCTGGTGAATTTCAAAATGAAGATGGGTACCGGTAGATTGTCCGGTGCTTCCCATCGTGCCAACTTTCTCGCCTTTAGCAACATCCATACCCTCTTGCAGCTCCAATGTATGTAAGTGAGCGTACACGGTCTCATAATCATTCGCATGGCGGATCATAACGACATTTCCATATGTAGGTGAGGTATACGCCTTTGTGACGATACCAGATGCGACGGCAAGAACCGGTGCATCATGATCTCCGGCAATATCAAGCCCTTTATGGGTGCCATTCCTAGACGAAAATACATCCGAGATGATGCCATCCGCAGGAAACGTCCAGTCCCCTGTTTCTTCAACCATTGGTTCCTCCGCCAGAACAACCGGGAATCGGCTAAAAGCGCTGCATAGTAATAGAAACAGAAGAAGTAAAACTGTTTTTTCGATCGTTTTCATGTTCAATCCTCCCGTTCGTTGTGGATGTTTCCATCCTATGACAGGATGTCCCAAGGAAGAACCGCTTTTTTTGCTGCCACTCTTTATGTTTGGCATTTTCCGTTTATATATGCATGTCATAAAAAAACCGTCTGACCCATAACGGGCCGAGACGGTTTTTTTCTTGTTTCATTTGAAAGCAATTTCGTTCGGAGCTTCCGGTACATCAACCGGTTTTTCAAAATTAAAAGGGCCCCAATTTTCTGGTTTAATATTATCGAATTTTACTTGCCTGTAACCGAATTCGCGTGCAGTCAAGAGAAGTCCTTCAATCAACCGCATGCTGTTTATCTCATCTGTCTCGGCTAAGTTCAATTCCTCATTGAACTGGAGAATTGCTTCATTCTCCCTCTCTTCGACTTCCACACCGATCTCATCCGAGATAACGGATTTGTAAAAATCATTCGGCGGCACTTTCATTGAGGCTACAGCCTCCTTCAGGCTTTCAGATGGCAGGTCTGCAGGAATCAGGTATGCCACTTCGCTGCCAGGAGGTGTATAGCTGTAGTATGCCTTACGGAGCTCATCCTGGATGGGATCGGGCTTGATCCCATAATCGCCAAGCTCGACTGGATTTCCTTCCTCATCCTTGAATTCGACCATTCCGATGCCCTTGCCTTTCAGCATATAGCCGAGCATCGGCAAAATGAGCTTTTGGTTCCGGGAGAAATATTCCTGGTGCTCTGGGTCAATCACTACATCGAGTTTGCCCTCTTCTTCCTTCAATGATTCGAGAAGAGGAGTAGGATCGGAAAATTCCGGATGATTGCGGACGACATTCACAGCCGCTTCTTTATAGGCATCAATCCATCCCATTTTTTCATCAGGCACGACCATCGAAACTGGCAGTACAATCGCATCCCCAGTTATGACCCCTAGTGTGACAAGCTGTCCAGAGGACATACCGGCCCGGTAAATAGCGGTTGTTTCCGGCTTTTGTGCGACGCCCAGCATGCCGGCTGGCTCTTTTGTATCCTCTGGCTTTTCCTCTTTATTTTTAACGGCAACAGAATTGTCCGGTGCTGCATCTGCCATGCTTTTCGCTTCTTCTTTCGGCATCTCTCTCTTCGCTGCGTGGTGAAGGGTGGCCACATCCTGTTCTGCATCAGGCGGCTGGGAAAAGAACATGATGAGAAATAAAGAGGCAGCAGCGAGAAGAGTGAACGCAGGGACAGCAATATGCCACCCATTCCTCCTCTTCCTCTCCGGCCGGATCCCCCGGTATACCTCCTCGATGCTTCGGCTGTCTTCTATCCTCGGCAGTTTCTTCAGCAACTTTATCAACTCTTGCTCTTCATCATACTGAGGCACGCTTCTCACCCTCTTTCTCCCTCTGTGCATCCATCTTTTCTTTCAGTGCCTTTAATGCGCGATGCTGGGTCGTCTTCACTTTGCTTTCACTCCAGCCTAGTGCTTCGGATGTTTCAGAAATCGAAAACCCATTCAAATATCTCATGACGAGCACGAGCTTCTGATTTGTATTGCACAGCTCCAGACATTCATACAACTGGCGGACTTCCTCGTTCTGCATCGCTTCCTCATCCGGCAGCGGTGAGTGGTCTCTGATCTCCTGGCGGTCCCAGTCGAATTTATCATAAAGCTTTTCCTTCCAGCTTCTTTGCTTGCGGAAATGATCGATTGCGACGTTTTTCGCAATCGAAAACAGCCATGTCTTTTCGGTACTCTTCCCTTCGAATCGGCTGTAAGATTTCATTACCCGAACGTACACATCCTGGACCAAATCCTCGGTCTCCTCTTTGTTCTTTACCATATAAAATAGGAATTGGTACAAGTCCTGGTGGTATTTCATGTATAAATCACGAAAAACGGAGTCCATCCATTCCCCTCCCCGTCTACATATTAGTCGGTTTTGCGGCAAAAAAGTTACAAATAAACGAAAAAATGATTCGTTAATCGAAAAACTAAAAAAACTCTCACGCTATCTTGGTTTACACTGATTTTCCCATAAAGCCTCCTAACAGGCAATGAGTCATTTTATGTAATGGGAAAGAACAGGTTATATAAGGGATGCCCAGAAATACACTAAAACGAATTTTCCTGATCGCTCCTTTCTAATAATGCAAAACCGTTACCCAGTTCTGGTTCTTCCCGTTCGAACATCCCTGTCCGCACTTTGGAACCTAAAAAATTGGCATACGGGTTTTTTCACGTGTCTATCCGGATCTTTGACACCGGAAAAATTGGCATACGGGTTTCTTCAGGTGCCTATCCGACTCTTTGACACTGGAAAAATTGGCTAACGGAGATTTTCACGTGCCTATCCGACTCTTTGATACCAAAAAAATAGCAAACGGGTTTCTTCACGTATCTATATTTGAAAGTGGCAGCTCTTCAGCCGTATCCACAGCAAAACAGCAAGAAAAAGGAAAAAGCTGTCCAGAAAGTCAGTACTAAACTGATTTTCCGTGACAGCTCCCTTTTTTTAAAAATAATTTCTTTGCACAGAATCGAATGACTCCGGACGTGCCATCTTTCCTAAGGCCAGCCGCCCTCCGCTTTTCCTTGGCCAGCTGCGGGCGGCAGGGGCTCGAGGTCATAAGCCAAGAAAGGAGAAAGGTTGGAAAGCACCTTTTCCTTTCTCGTCTTATGCTTGTCGCCCCTAATCGGCCGCCCTCCGCTTTTCCTTGGCCAGCTTCGGGGGCTAGCTGCTCGAGGTCACAAGCCAAGCAGGAATGAAGGCAAAAAGCGCCTTCTTTCCTGCCCGTCTTGTGCTTGTCGCAGCTGGGCAAGCCCCCTCCGCTTTTCTATGTTCCTCATGGAACAAGATTTAGCGTCATTGTTCAACATATTATTCAAAGTCGGGGGAGGAGGATGGTGAAGGTGGTGCCTTGGCCGAGTTTGCTTTTGACGGATATGTGGCCGTTGTGAGCATCGACGATGTTTTTGGCAATCGCGAGTCCCAAGCCAGTGCCGGATCTTCCGCGTGTTCTGGCTTTGTCCGCTTTGTAAAAACGTTCAAAGACAAATGGAAGGTCATCTTCCGGAATGCCTGATCCGTCGTCCTCAACATAAATCGCTACTCCGCTTTCTTGCTTGTTCATCCCGACGATGATTTCGCCATTTTTATCGGTATGGCGGATGGCGTTGTCGATCAAATTGGTCAGTACCTGTTCGATCTTGTCCGGGTCAATCGACAGAATTATCCCTTCACCTGTGAAATTGCCTTGCAGTGTCACTTCACTGTCCCGGGCTAGTCCCTGGAATTTGTTGATGATCCGCTGGACGAAAGGCTCCATCTGGATCTCTTCGCTGTGAAGTGAGATATGACCGGCTTCCATCCTGGCGAGGTCAAGCAGTTCATTGACAAGCCTGCCAATTCTAAGCGATTCGTCATATATAATTTTTGCGATTTCCTTTTTCTCTTCCTCGGTTCCAGCGATGTCGTCGATGATCGCTTCACTGTATCCTTGCAGCATGGCGATCGGTGTTCTTAGTTCATGGGAAACATTGGAAACGAAGTCGACGCGCAGCTTATCAAGTCTTCGCTCCTCCGTCATGTCCCTCAAAACGGTCACCGCGCCGCGGACGCTTTGCTGGTTAAGCGTGTAAAGCGGGCTGACGATCATCACGTAATACCGGCCTTGAAGCGTCAATTCCCCCGTCTGTTCCTGTTCAGTCGAAACTGCCTGCTTTAAGAGTTCTGCAAGCTCTGGCGGGATCGACCCTTGATTATCGCCCGCCTCATAGTGCCACTGCTGCAAAAACCACTCTGCCGGCGGATTCGTAATCAGGATCGAGCCGTCACTGCTGAATGTCATTACGCCGTCAGCCATGCTGCTTAAAATGCTGGAGAGCTGTTCCTTTTCCTGGCTCAGCACATTCATATTGAATTTCAGCCGCTTGCCCATCTGATTGAAGGCGATCGCCAGCTCCCCGATCTCATCATGGCTGAGGGACGGGATGCGCGTATCGAATTTCCCCTTTGACATTTCAAATGCGGCCTCTTTCATCTTTCGGAGCGGGGCGGTAATCCGCGTCGATAGGAAGAAAGCAAATACCGTTGTCAGTACAATTGCAATCCCTGCCGCCAGCAATATGAGCTTCGTCGTCTTCTGTGACGTATGCTTCAGCACATCCAGTGACTGATAAACATAGACAGCCCCTTCTCTCCCGTCGTCAAGGGTTAAAGGCACGCCCGCGATGATGAAGTTGTCAAATCGAGTCGTCTCTCTCGGCAGCTCCGAGATGGACAATTCCTTTTTCACCGTTTCCCTTTTCGTAAAAACAGATGAGAGGTCATGATCATTCAGAAAAAACTCACGCGGGACGGAACCCTCAGTGTCATCTGCTGAAAAGACGAAGTGATCTTTATCATAGGCAACTGCCAATTCGACCGGTGCCTCGATCATTTCAAAGACGAGCTTTTCACCCATATCATCATGAGGATGTGCTTCAATGATGCTTGATATTTTCTTCGCTTGCTCGGTCAATCCCAGTTCAATTTGGCCGACATTGTAGTTCTCGAAGAACTCGAGCAGGAGAATCGTCAAGATGATCAGCACGAAGGAAACGAGCGCAAGGATCGTCATCCATAGTTTGCCTACAACACTGCGCCAAAGCCTCATTCATTACCAGCTTCAAACTTGTACCCGACACCCCATACGGTCACAATCATCCCGGCAGCTTCTTCGGATACTCTGTTCAATTTCTCACGCAATCTCTTTACATGTGTATCAACTGTGCGGAGATCGCCGAAAAACTCGTAATGCCAGACCTCCTTCAGCAAATGTTCGCGGTCGAACACTTTATCAGGCGATTTTGCGAGGAAATGGAGCAATTCATATTCCTTCGGCGTCAAATTGACTTCTTTGCCATCAGCCGTTACCCGGTGGGCATCATTATCAATTGATAGATGCGGATAGACGATGATGTCACGGGCAGTCGTATCGTTTTGCAAATAGGTGGACTGGGATGTTCTCCGCAGAAGCGCCTTTACCCGCAGGACCACTTCGCGCGGGCTGAACGGCTTAACGATATAGTCATCGGCTCCGACTTCAAATCCTTGCACCCTGTTTGCCTCTTCGCCTTTCGCTGTCAGCATGATGACAGGCGTCGCCTTTTCTTCGCGCAGCTCCTTGCATACCTCGATTCCATCTTTCCCTGGCATCATTAAGTCAAGCAAGATGCAATCGTAATCATTTTGCAAGGCAAGACGAAGCGCCTCTTCCCCATCTTCAGCTTCCTCTATGAAATAATTCTCTCTTTCCATATACATTTTTAGCAGCCGGCGAATCCGGTCCTCGTCATCCACAACTAAAATCTTCACATCTTTATCCATTCAACTTCCCCCTTCTTCACATCGAACTTACTTATCCTTATTTTATAGGAAAAAGGCCCGCACTACAAAGTGAGGGCTCTTCTTCCGTTTTTCCATTATCGATTCTTCTGGATCATGCGTATGAGTGCAGTCCGGCAATGACCAGGTTGACGCCTACTAGGTTAAAGACGATGATGGCGACACCGATCACAGCAAGCCAGGCTGATTTCTCGCCATGCCAGCCCTGTGAAAGCCGCAAATGCAGGAACGCGGCATAGAACAGGAATGTAATGAGCGCCCATACCTCTTTCGGATCCCAGCCCCAGAATCTTGTCCAAGCGATCTGCGCCCAGATCATCGCGAAGATCAGGCCTCCCAGTGTGAAGACCGGGAAACCGATCAGAACAGAGCGGTAGCCGATTTCATCGACCATATCCAGGTTGACCCTTTTCACTAGCGGCTGCAGCAGCGTGCTGATGCGCCTGCGGGTAACCAGCCTGATTAGCAAGTAAAGAACGGAGCCAGTGATCAGTGACCAGATGACCGTATTCAGTCTCTGTGCGTTGATCAATCCCGGCATATTGATGAGCGGCTCCATCTTGCCGGATGTCAGCAGCTCCCCTTCATGAGGGCCGACCAATGCAGGCATCGCATAATTCGCCACTTTCTGAGCACCTTCGTCATCAACCCAGTTGAATTCGGCTTTATAACCTGCAGCCGAAAATGCGGAGGTGAACAGGATGAACCCGAGCGTCACAACTAAGCTGTACATAATGACTTCAAGCCAGATGGCTCGTTTGTCGCTTGCTCTCGTATCGACGACTTTCAGCAAGTAGATAAGCCCTGCAACGAAACTGATCGCGAGGATCGCTTGTCCCGCTGCAACGGTTGTTACGTGGATGTGCAGCCAATAGCTCTTCAGCGATGGAATGAGCGGGTTGACGTCCTTAGGGAACATGCTCGCATAGGCGATCATCAGCAGCGCGAATGGCAATGCGAATAATCCGAGCACGTTCAATTTATAGATAAAGAAGATTAGTATGAACGCTCCAACGAGCATCATGCCGAAAAACGTTGTAAATTCAAACATATTGCTGACAGGGGCATGCCCGGCAGCGATCCAGCGAAGCACGAAGTAGCCAAGCTGTGAGATGAAGCCGGCAATCGTCAGAGTAATGGCGATTTTCGACCAAGAATTGACTTTCGAATTTTTTTCGCGGCCTCTTTTATCACGGATCCCTCCGCCGAAAAACAGCGTTGCGATCAAATACAGGATAAAAGTAACGAACAATAAATTACCGCTAAGTTTAACTAACTCCGTCATCTGTATTCCCACTTTCTTCGCCTTTGTCCTTATTGTCTTTTTTGTCTTGCTGGTCGATCGGCAGAGGAATGGCTGTATCTTTCACGATATGGGCAATCTCATTTTTAAGGCCATGCCAGTTTTTATTCGTATGGCCGGCGATGAGAAGTTCGCCGTTCACTTTCTGCAGCCAGATTCTCCGGTGGTTCCAGTAAGAGCCCTGAATGACCCCGATCATGAAAATCGCCCCTCCGAGTGCCAGAACCCAGAGTGTCAGGTCTTTTCTTACGGTCAGGATCGTTGTATTCATGGTGTCGACTCCGGCAAAGGTCATTTTATATTCGGTCTCGCCGAGCGGTTCGACGGTCTGCTGGATTGCAGTAAAACTTCTCTCGCCGTCCGGATGCTCAGGTGAAATCATGTTGAACACGAAGGCCGGATTTTTCGGCTGCGTCGTTTTCGTCTGCGGCTCCCCATTATCGGCAAAGCCGTCAAAGTCAGGGTAGTAGCCGAGCAGCTGGACCTTGTAACCGTTGTCGAGCTTATACTCGTCCTTTGGATCGTATAGGTCGATTGTGATTTGGCCGGCGGATGTTCCATCTTTTTTCCGCATTAAATCAAACGTCATCGATTTCAGCTCATTCAGCCGGTAATCAGTCTGATACAAGGCGAATGAATCGAATTTCAGCGGCTCATTCACTCGGATTTCCGCTTCTTTTTCTTTGACAAGCTTGTCATCGTCCCCGATGGCTTCGCCCTTCTCACGGCGATAAAGGACTACATCGGACTGGAAGTTCTTCACAACGTTCCCGACTCTTTCAAGCGCTTCGTTATACACTTCCTTATCCTTTTCCTTATCGTATAGTTCCATCGTGAATTTTTTGTTTTCGAGCGCATATTCTTTATGAGTGCCCGGAATGATCTTCGTTTCTCCTTCACGGAGGAAGATGACATCATCGACATACATTCCTGGTACGAAGCGGAGCATGCCGCCGATCAGGAAAATGATCAGGCCGATATGATTGACATACGGGCCCCATCGGGAAAATCGGCCTTTCTCAGCAAGGATATTGCCATTTTCCTCGCGGATTTTGTACCGTCTTGCGGCAAGCCGCTCCTTAATGGTTGCAAAATCCTGTTTATCGTCACCGCCGGCCGGCGCACGGTTAAACACACGCTGGCGCTTCAGGAAGCCTTCGACGCGGGTAATGCGCTGGTTCTTCAATGCGCGGTACAACGGCACGACTCTGTCCAAACTGCAGATAACAAGTGAAACACCGATCGAGGCGATCATCAATAAATACCACCAGGAACTGTATAAGTTCTCAAAGCCGAGCAAATAATAGATTTTTCCCAAGGTGCCGTATTTATCTCCATAAAAATCTGCCGGATCGACGTTCTGCGGAATGAAAGTCTGTTGTGGAAAAACAGTGCCGAGTGCCGAGGCGATCAGCGTAATCACAATCAGCCAGATTCCGACTTTCACAGATGAAAAGAAATTCCAGATCTTATCGATGATTGTTTTATTATAGGTCTGTGATCTGCGGGCACTGCCCTCATACCGCATGTCATGCAGTTTCTCTTTCTTCGCTTCCTCGGTAAGCGCCCTGCCGCATGCTTCGCAGAGAATCGTTCCTGTCGGATTCACATGCCCGCATTCACATTTCACTTCTTTCATAACGATACTCCTTTATTCAGGTTTGATGCTTTCCATCATGCCTGCAATCTTCGCCTCCGTCAGCTCGCCTTCATCTATACTGACGATTTTGCCTTCAGGATCTACGAGTATGGTTGCCGGCAAGTTATAGATGTTGTAAGCGCCCATGACATCCTTACTCTTGTCCTTTAAAACCGGGAAGCTCATTCCGTACTTTTGGACAAACTTGCTGATAAGAAATTCGGGTTCGCCTACGTTGATCGCGAGTACCTCTACACCTTGACTTTGAAAAGCTTTGTACTGGCTGTCTATGTAGGGCATTTCCCGTTCGCACGGCTTGCACCATGTGCCCCAGAAGTTCAGGAAGACACCTTTTCCGCGGTAATCGGACAGCTTGTGCTTATTGCCATCCATATCTGTCAGGACAAAATTCGGAGCCTGGTCGCCAACAGCAATTTTGCCGTGCTTTTCTTTCGTGAAGCTTGCATATAATGTATAGACGACCGCGATTGTCATGACTGCCAAAATGGCTGTTCTCATGATCAGGCGGCGTTTTTTCTTCGATGACACACTCCTACCCCCTCTTCCAATTTGGCCACTATGCGCTTATCATTATACCACTTTCAGATTGGCCGCCGGGGATGCTGTTTTGAAGGTTATGTGAAACTTCCCTGCACTGTAGCGGGATCAGCGTTCTCTTCCTGTTTCCGCCAATACCCGAAGCTGTTTCACTTCATGGGGCGTAAGTTCTCTGCTATCACCTGAATTCAAGCCCCGGAGATCAAGCATGCCGTACTTTTCCCGGCGCAGCTTCGCGACCGGATGGCCGACCGCTTCGAACATTCTGCGGACTTGGCGGTTTCTGCCTTCATGAATGGTAATCTCCACAAGTGAATTTCCCTTCCGCTTATCGTGGGACATGAATTTCACCCGTGCGGGCGCTGTCATGCCATCTTCCAGCTTGATGCCGCGTTCCAGCTTCTTCAATGTTTCCCGCAGCGGCAGACCCTCAACCTTGGCAATATAGGTTTTGTTTACGCCGAAACGCGGGTGTGCGAGCAGATTGGCGAATTCTCCGTCATTTGTCAGAAGAAGCAGTCCCGATGTATCGTAGTCCAGACGCCCGATCGGATAAATCCGCTCGTTGACAAATGGAAAGAAGTCAGTGACTACCTTTCTCCCTTTATCATCGTTAACAGCCGAAATGACTCCGCGCGGCTTATAAAGCAAAAAGTATCTTTTTTCTTCTTTGCCCAGTGGAACGCCGTTCACTTCAATCCTGTCTGTATCCGAAACTTTTATCCCTAATTCACGAACAACGCTTCCGTTTACGGTTACTTTCCCTTCCTGAATCAGTTCCTCCGCTTTTCTACGCGAAGCAACCCCTGCATGTGCAATCACTTTTTGTAATCGTTCCATTTTCCTCACCTCATCGCTTTGAATTATTACATATGTCTTCTAAAATTCAAAGAAACTTTCCCGGCGAACAGGGATAAAAACAAAAAAATGTCCAGATTATGAACTGAACATTAAGGTAGCTATGATAATCGCTGCTGAAATTCCGATCAAATCGGCGAGCAGGCCCACCTTTAAAGCATCTCCCATTTTCCGGATTCCTATTGCTCCAAAATAGACCGTAAGTACATAAAAGGTCGTATCGGTGCTGCCCTGGATAATGGAAGCCATCCTGCCGATAAAAGAATCCGGCCCATGGACTGATATCAAATCGCTCACCAGGCCTAAGGCGGCAGTGCCGGAAATCGGCCGGATGAAAGCGAGAGGTACGATATCGGCCGGTACACCGGCAAAATCTAGAAGCGGGCGAATCAGCCCGATAAAAAAATCAAGTGCGCCCGATGCCCGGAAAACTGTGATGGCGACAAGCATACCGACGAGGAAAGGGATGATCGAGACGGCAATTTTGATCGCTTCCTTTCCTCCCTCGACAAAATGCTCATAGGCAGGTATCCTCTTCCACACACTATAGAGCAGAATCGTTCCAATCAAGACGGGAATGATCCACATGGAAATGGCAGAAATTGCAGCCATGCCTACTTCACACCCTTTCTCTGTCTTCTATGCCAGAAATAACGGTCAATCAGGATTGCCCCGGCAGTGGAGAGGATGGTCGCCATCAGCGTGGGACCGACAATCTCCGTCGGATTAGCAGACCCGTAATTCATTCGGATGCCGATCACCATTGTCGGTATCAAGGTGAGTCCCGATGTGTTCAACGCGAGAAAGGTCACCATCGAACGGCTTGCGGCAGGCCCTTTTCCGTTCAATTCATGCAGCTGCTCCATCGCTTTGATTCCTAGTGGGGTAGCGGCGTTGCCAAGCCCAAACATGTTGGCAATGATGTTTGAAAGAATATACCCGACAGCCGGGTGATCGTCGGGTATATCCGGAAACAGCCGGACAATGACAGGCTTGAACAGTTTCGCCAGCTTATCGAGCAGGCCGGCCTCCTGTGCGATCCGCATCATCCCGAGCCAGAATACAAGCACACTGATCAAGCCGATACAAAGCGTGACCGCCTCATTCGCCGATTGGAAAATCGCTTCATTCACTTCTTTCATCTTCCCATTAATCCCCGCAAATATCAGGCCGATCGCTGTCATGGCCACCCAAATATAGTTGATCATCCGCCATCGCTCCCCTTGATGAAAAATATCCGCTCAAAAAATCTCCGGACGGGGCCTTTCTTTTCCGCGGGGGCCTCTACAGAGGAGTATACCGGGAGCCGTTTCACCGGCTCATCGTCTAACATCACCGTCACCTTCCCGGCAACCTCGCCCTCACTCCGTTGTTTGGCGTCAGTCAGCTTGTACGACAAACGGATTTTTTCCCTCTCCCCTTCTGCAAGCGGATAGGAGAAGGAGTGGCGCATCTCTATTTTCCCACCCTTTTTCAAGCCTCTTATCGGGCCGGTTCCGATGATTTCTGTCATGGTGTACTGCTTAAATCCCTCTTCAAACAGATTCATATGATCGTCCCAATCATTAGGCCCGTTCAGCGTAACCACAATCAGGTCAAGCCCATTTTTTGACGCGGTTGAAATAAGTGTTCTTCCGGCTTTTTTCGTGAAGCCGGTCTTGCCGCCGGTCGTATGTTTATACTTCTCCGTAAGAAGACGGTGTTTATTCGTCCAGCGCTGTATGGCCTCCCCCCGATTGAACTGATGAACCTTCGTGCCGGCAATTTTGGCATACTCCCCGTTTTTCATCGCATACCTTGTCAAAAGAGCCATATCATACGGCGTTGAGTAATGCTGATCATCGGTATCCAGGCCGGACGGATTGGAAAAAGACGTATTTTGCATTCCGATCTCTTCCGCTCTCTGATTCATCAGGACTACGAAGCCTTCCACACTCCCCCCGACATGTTCAGCTATCGCGGATGCTGCATCATTTCCCGACCGAAGCATCAGGCCGTAGACAAGGTCCCGGAGCTTGATTTTTTCACCGGGCTGCAAATAAATGGATGACCCTTCCGTGAAGACGGCCCTCTTGCTTACCTTCACCTCTTCGTCCATTTTCCCCGATTCAATCGCTAAAATCGCAGTCATGACCTTCGTGATGGAAGCGATCCGTCGAGGTTCATGCGCATCTTTTTCATATAAGACCCTTCCGGAGTGCAATTCCATTAAAATCGCAGACGTGGCGCTCACTGCACTTGTTTTCTTTGGAAAAAAGACAAAAGTGGACATCAGCAGAATAACTGCCAGTCCCAAAACTCCCCATTTTTTCAGTGCCTTCATATAGTTACTCCTCGGCTTTGTTTGTACAAGTCTATGCGGGAGAGCTTGTGTTATGAATGAAAATATAGCATGGCTAAATGAAAGCCATCGCCTCTGCACTGTATCTTCATATTGATGCAGTATCATAGGGAAAGGCTTGTAATGAGGGAGCGAAGGAATTTCGGAATATGGGGTTGAGGAGATGTAACAGGAGATCAGCAGGATCAGCAAGTTTTTAAGCGAGCCGTTCATGCAATTGTATACGGGTACGGAAATGCCTTTTGTTGCGGCGATTGTGCTTGGCATTATAGGCGCTTTGGCCCCTTGCCAGTTGACCGGAAATATCAGCGCGATGACGCTTTACGGCAATAAGAGTTTGCAGACAGCCAAACATTGGGCCGATGTGGCATTTTTTGTAATGGGGAAAATCGCAGTCTTTAGCGGGTTCGGACTTTTCGTCTGGCTGTCGGGCCAACGTTTTGAAGAGAACATCATTTTCCTGTTCCCCGTATTCCGCAAGGCAATGGGGCCGCTCCTTATGTTCACGGGGATTTTTTTGCTCGGGTGGATCCGGCTGGCGTTCATCAATCGTTATACGGCTAAAATACCATTGAGGCTCCGAAGCGGGAGAGCTGGAGCTTTTTTGATGGGCGTCTGCTTCTCCATCGCCTTTTGTCCTACAATGTTTGTAATCTTTTTCGTATTGTTTATGCCGATCGTATTAAACTCTTCCTACGGGATGATCCTTCCCACTGTGTTTGGGATCGGGACTACCATTCCTCTCCTGGCAGTAATCGGGATCATTTCGTTTTTAGGCTTCAGCGGCACACTTATGAACAAGAGCAGAAAAGCAGGATGGACAGTTCAGCGGATCGCCGGAGCAGCCCTTGTTCTTATAGGAATTTTGGACACGCTGACCTATTGGCTGTAGATAACAGAAAAGCTCCCCTGCCGACAAACCGGCAAGGGAGCTCTTTTTATGCAGCCATTTTTCTGCATTGTTCTGCGCACTTAAAACAAGCCTCTGCACATTTTTGACAATGCTCATGATCATGACTCTTGCATTCATTCCCGCAAGCTTCGCAAATCTCAGCGCATAATTGACAGATCTGCTTCGCAAAGGGACTGCCTGACTGCATCGATTTGACGGCAAATGCGCAAATATCGGCGCATTCCCGGTCCATTCGGATACAATCTGCCATCATGGCTACATGTTCTTCTTTCAAGCAGGCATCATAGCAAGCATTGCAAGCCTCCATACACTCCTGGCATGCTTTTATGCACGCTTCATACATTTGGCTATTCATCGAATCATCCTTTCTATTTATTTATTGTCCACTGTAACTTTTCCCATGTAGCTTGCGGATAAACTGCATAAAAAATGCACATTTCACTCGAGGCAGGATGCAAAAACGAATTTCATATGTTTTATGACAATCATTTCTGGTTCCGCCTTTGCAGCCCGATTTTTTATCCTTCTGCACGTTAATTGCACAATTGATGGGTATACTCCTTCTGGAAGCCGAAATAAAGGAGGATGGACATGGTATTTTACAAAAATAAGTTGGTGCTTGCTTCGGGGCTGCTTGCCCTTCTCTTGACAGGCTGCCAAAGCGGAAATGAAGCAAAGGATCAAGATAAAGCGGATGCGCCTGCTGAGGAGACTGCGAAAAATACTGACGGGAATGAACACAATATGGATATGATGCATGGGGGCTCAGGAGAAATTCCAGCAGGTTTGCAGGAAGCGAAGGATCCAAAATTCCCTGTCGGCAGTAAAGCGGTGATGCATGCAGATCATATGCCAGGAATGAATGGAGTGGAGGCGACCATAAGCGGAGCGTTTGCTACGACGGCCTACGCCGTCACATATACCCCAACGACTGGCGGCGAGCAAGTGAAAAATCATAAATGGGTTATTCATGAGGAGCTTGTCGATCCAGGCAGCGTCCCCCTTCAACCAGGAACAAAAGTAAAGCTGAAGGCTGATCACATGGAGGGCATGGACGGAGCGGAAGCAACGATTGACTCTGCCGAACAGACGACTGTGTATATGGTCGATTTTACGCCAGAAGACGGCGGCGAGGAAGTGAAAAACCATAAATGGGTCACAGAGGATGAATTATCGGCTGAATAAAAAAAAGCTGTACGGAATCAATTTCTTCCGTACAGCTTCTTTTCTCATTCCTATTTATCCCACTTATAGCCGACTCCCCAAACGGTTGCCAGATGGTCATCGACCGGGTATCCGGCGTTTCTCAATTTGTCTCGGATGTTGCGGATATGGGAGTCAATCGTGCGATCCTCCGTCTCTGCCTCAAATCCCCAAACATTGCTGAGAAGCTGCCCCCTTGTATACACCCGCCCCGGTTTTCCCATAAGCAGCGCAATCAGCGAAAATTCTTTAGGGGTCAATTGGATCGGTTTGTCCTGGAAGGTGAGCGTGTAGGAATCAAGGAGCAATGTCAGTCTACTGCAGTTGATTTTCCGGTCATCCTCCGGTTGCTGCGCCCGTCTAAAAACCGCCTCAATCCGGGCCAATAACTCAGCCGAATCAAAGGGTTTTGTAATATAATCATCCGCCCCCAATTTCAAGCCTTTCACAATCTCGGCTTTGTCTGCCCTTGCCGTCAGCATGATGATCGGAATGTCCGATATACCCCTGATTTTCGTGCAAGTTTCCCAGCCGTCCATGTCAGGCATCATCACATCCAAGATAACAAGGTCAACAGATTCCTGTGACAGTATAGCCATTGCCTCCGTTCCTGAAGCTGCAGGCACACATGTATATTGCGACGGCTCCAAATACAGTGACAGCAGGCTCCGCATCCGTTCTTCATCGTCTACAACAAGTATTTTACGCAATTACATGTCCCCTCTTACTAGAATAGTAAACGTCGTTCCTTTGCCGATTTGACTGGAGACTGTCATTTTCCAACGATGGGCATCAACCAATTCCTTGACGATGGAAAGCCCAAGTCCTGTGCCGCCCAGTTCTCTGGAGCGCGATTTGTCCACTCGGTAAAACCTTTCAAAAAGAAATGGAATCTCCTTTTCCGGAATCCCCTTTCCCTCATCGCGGATCGATATTTCAATCTCCGATTCTATTTTCGTTACCTCTATCGTCGTTGTTGCCCCTTCAGAAGAATATTTCCTTGCGTTCTCTGTCAAATTGAAAATGATTTGCTCAAACCGAACAGGATCCGCCTTAATTTGAACAGTACCTGGACAGTGAATCACGAGGTTTTTCCTCTCTTGCTTGAAAGCTGGCAATAGTTTCTTGGAGATAGCCTCCAATCTATCACAAACTGAAAAGGACTCTGTTTGGATCGTAAAAGCGTTGTTGTCCAGTCTGGCCAGCTCCATCAAATTGCCGACAAGGTTCGTCAATTTCGTTGTTTCCTCTGTAATGATGTTCAAATAACTCAAACGTTCCTCCGCTTGGAGATTGTCTCTTTTGGCAACCTCGGCGTACCCCTTAATATACGTCAAAGGGGTCCTCAGCTCATGGGCAATACTTGCCAAAAATTCATTCCGTTCCGTCTTCAAATGATTCAATTCGTCAGATAGAAGCTGGATCGACTGCGCCAGCTCTCCCAGCTCATCCTTGCTTTTTGTTTTGAATTGAATGGAAAAGTTTCCTGAGCCCAGCTCTTTCGTTGCTTCCTTCATTTTAACGAGGGGGGCAGCGATAATTTTTGAGAGGATGAGAATGATAATTGCGGTAATTAAAACCGTGGAGATGCCCGCAATCATAAAGTGCCTGTTGAGCTGCTGGATCAGCCTTTGCAATTGACCCGTATGCTGGAACATATAAACATATCCTTTATGTACCCCTGCTTTGTAAGGAGAAATGGTGGCGATATACGATCCGGACTGCCAATCGGCTTCGATCACCTTCCCTTTTTCAGGGATGGACTTTTCGGCTTTCCTTAAAAGGTGCTGAATCTGACCATCAATCCTGATCGAAGAAATAACAACCTCACCTTTTCTGTCCGTGATCACAACCTCCGTATCAGATTTTGCTTCCATTAAAGCAATATGCTCAATCGTTTCCTGATTATAATAGGTCTCTAGCACATCTCGATGGTTATTCCCTCTCGTCACCAAGGCAGACAGCTGTTCATCAATCCGTGTTTGAGCGATTTTTTGGTACAGCAAATAAAACAAACAGACTTCCATCGCAAAGATTAAGCAAAAAAAGAGAAGGCCGATTTTTATCGAGATTTTCTTCACCCGGCACACCACCTCATGACTATTTTACAGTTAGAATATCGAGAATCTATGCAGAAGGGATGAGAAATCACTTAGCTGACAAAAAAAGCGGTTATCATTCTAGAACGAATGATAAACCGCCTTCTTTGTACTGCTCTTTCAGATTTTCACTCTTGCCAGTAGACAGACGTCTTTTTATTTTGACGCTTCCTGTATATTCGCAAAGAAGAGATCTGCGTTCAACGCCCCATCGCCTTCTTCTTCGCCGTCCGGCAATTCCGGCAGATCCTCAATGGTATTGAGACCGAAGTAATCGAGGAATTCATTGGTCGTGGCATACAGTTTGGCCCGGCCTGTCCCTTCCGCCCTTCCGGCTTCCTGGATCAGCCCTTTTGCAAGTAGCGTCTGGATTGCCCGCTCTGTTTTCACACCGCGGATTTCTTCGACTTCAACCCGGGTGATCGGCTGCCGGTAAGCGATGATCGCCAACGTCTCGAGCCCTGCCTGTGACAGAGACGAGGATACAGCTTGGTCTGTCAATTTCTTCAGATAGTCCGCCAATTCGCTTTTTGTCGCCAATTGATACGTCCCTGCCAACGCGACAATCTGGATGCCTCTGTCCATGTCGGCATAAGCAGCCTCAAGCCCCTCAATCAAACTGCGAGCCTCTGATTCTTCAATTTCCATTACTGAACATAGCTGCTGGAGGGACAGCCCTTCGTCCCCTGCCGCGAAAAGCAAGCCTTCAAGGACAGCATATTTACTGAGGCTGGACATGGGAAACCCCTTCCTTTCTCGCCATTAAAATAATATCTCCGAAGTTTCCTTCCTGCTCCACAACGATGAGATTACGCTTCATCAGTTCCAGCATGGCAAGAAAAGTGATGACAATATAGGACTTTTCATGCCCCGGAAAGAAACTGTCAAAGCTTCTTCTCCCTTCGCCCAATTCGAGCACCAGGTCCTCCATCCTTTCCTCGATGGAAACCTCTTGCTTTGCAATCACTTTCGTAACGGGTTTTTGGAGTTTTTTCCGTCTCATCAACTTATGATAAGCGCCGAGCATATCAAATATCGTTGCACCGATATCCTGCGGGTCATTCACAGGGGCTTCGGCGAATTTTGACAGGTCGCTCGGCGGCTTCGAATAGATTTTGCTCCGCTCTTCCTCTTTTTCTTTCAGCGTGACCGCAGCTTCTTTGTATTTTTTGTATTCGATCAGCTGCTCGACCAATTCATCCCGCGGATCTTCTTCATAATAGGACATGTCCTCTTCAAATTCCGGTTCATATTTCGGCAGCAGCATCTTGCTTTTGATTGCAAGCAGTGTCGCCGCCATCACAAGGTATTCACTCGCCCCATCCAGCTCCAAATCCTGCATTGCGTGGATGTAGAGGAGATACTGCTCAGAAATCGTCGCCATCGGAATATCATAAATATCGATTTCAAGCCGGTTAATCAAGTGCAAAAGGAGATCAAGCGGACCTTCATAAGCATCGATTTTCACTTCGTACGCCATCGTCTCACCATTTTCATCATAAAATCGGTCCACACTTAATCATAGTATAGACCGGCGGAAAATTGAAGAGAAAATTGCTGCGTACATGGCATGCGCCCATGTTTTCAACCTTTTATTTATGCTACAATGAAGCAGCATGCAGAAAACAGAAAGGAGCATCATCGTGTCTTTTCCGCAAAAGTACGTAGACTATCTTGTTCACTTCCATGGTGACCGTGATTATTTTGAATGCCATGAAGTGTTGGAAGACCACTGGAAAGAGAATGGAATGGGAAGACATTCGGTCTGGTCCGGCCTGATTCAGGTTGCGGTCGGAATGTACCATTACCGCCGGGGCAATGTGAAGGGTGCGGAGAAATTGATGCGAAAATCGCTGATCCTTTTGGAATCAAACTGCGATGCTCTGGAGCAGCTTGGAATCGATTCGTCCGCCTTTCTTGAAATGCTCCACAACTGTCAAAAGAAAATCATGGCTGGGATGCCATATGAACCGATAAATATACCGATTGTCCATCCATACTTACTAAAAAGCTGCAAAATCCGCTGCCGCGAGCAAGGAATCGAGTGGTGTGGCGCCTCTGTTCCTCCAGATGATCTGATCCACCGTCATATAACAAGGAACAGGGAACCGATTATCGCCGAAAGAGAGCGGATGCGTGCTCTTAAAGGGCTGGAACGGAACCAAAGCCTTGCGCTTTCTGGCAGCATTGGATGACAACAAATAGAAAAGATCCCAAAGAGGCGATGAACTGCACCCCAATTGTTAGACACCATCTATCAATTGGAGGTGCAGTTTTTCTATGGCTAAATTTACTACAGAAGATAAAATACAAGCCGTTGATCGTTATATAAATGGCAGGGAAAGTTCATATGAAATAGCTAAGTCCTTGGGGACCAATCACAAAGCAATACTTAAATGGGTCAAACAACATGAATACCATGGCGTCGAGGCGTTTAGTAGGTCATATACAAATTACACGCAACAGTTTAAACTAGACGTACTAAATTACATGATTGAACAGGGCACGTCCTTTAATGAAACGGCGGCGATTTTTAAGATTTCTTCCCCTTCAACCATTCATGTTTGGAGAAGGCTGTTTGAAGAACAAGGAGCAGAGGCCCTTCAATCAAAGAAAAAGGGGCGTCCATCCGTGAAAAAGGAATCCAATCAACCATCAAAATCAGCGACTGTTAAAGATTCTACTGAGGTACTTGAAGCACGTATTAAACAACTAGAAATGGAAAACGAGTATTTAAAAAAGTTGAATGCCTTAGTTCAAAACAAGGAAAAATCACCAAAAAAGACAAAGCACAAGTAGTCTTTGAACTAAGGCATAAATATCCAGTGAAATCACTCGTGAAGCTCGCTGGTATTCCACGAAGTACATATTATCATTTGGTGGCACGTATGAATCGTCCAGATCTAGACGCAGATGTAAAAGCGGAAATTAAATCGATTTATGAAGAGCACGAGGGACGGTATGGCTATCGTCGTATTCGTGATGAGCTAGCCAACCGTGGGCGAAAGGTGAATCATAAGAAGGTTCAACGCATCATGAAAGAGTTAGGTTTAAAGTGCTTGGTACGTATGAAAAAATATAAATCTTACAAAGGTACAGTTGGTAAAATCGCGTCCAATATTTTAGATCGCAACTTTACTGCAGATGCCCCAAATGAAAAATGGGTCACGGACATTACGGAATTTAAGTTGTTTGGTGAAAAACTTTATTTATCACCTGTGTTAGATTTGTTTAACGGTGAAATCATTACCTATACAATTGGATCAAGACCGACGTATTCACTTGTCTCAGACATGTTGGAGAAGGCAATAGAACGCTTACCAGAGGAACACCAGCTACTATTGCACTCTGATCAAGGCTGGCATTATCAAATGAAGCAATATCGACACGCGCTTGAAACTACGGGGATTGTGCAGAGTATGTCCCGCAAGGGAAACTGTTACGATAATTCAATGATGGAAAATTTCTTTGGCATTATGAAGTCGGAGTTACTCTATTTAAAGGGATTCGAAAGCGTAGAACATTTCAAATCGGAACTCGAAAAATATATAAATTACTATAATACAAAACGGATGAAGGCAAAATTAAAAATGAGTCCGGTGCAATACCGAACTCATTTTACCCAAGCTGCCTGATGTAATAACCGTGTCTAACTTTTAGGGGTCACTTCACGACTCTGGGATCTTTTTTCGTTTGTAGATGTCGCTTCATGTGCTGCCTTCGACTCTCGAAAAAAGGACAAAAAAAGCACAGGAGCGGCCCCCTGCACTTTTTTGGTTCCGGGAATGATCAGCAATCCCCATCCGAAAAGCATTTTTCGAAAAAAGCAGCTGTGTATTCATCCGGATAGATTTTCTTGTCCTCATACATCTCTTTTACTGCCATCATCATGCTTTTGCCTACTCCCTCATGGCGGTGGGAAGGGTTCACAGAAATATGCTGAACCTTTACTTTATCCCCTTCAATAACAAACCCGATCAGGCCGATAATATCTTCGGCTTTCCAGAGAAAAAGCTGCCAGCCTTCCTCACTCTCATATTTCTTGATTGTCTGTTGGAGTTTTTTCAAGTCTTTTTCATTGGGCATGAAAGAGAGAAGGCCCATCGCGATTTTTTCATAAGCCTTTTTATAGCGGATTAACATGTCAGATCCCTCGTTATTGTTTTTTCTCCAAGGCCGGCCCGAGACCGCCGCCTAAAGAAGTCGGTTGAATCTCAATCAATCTTATTGGTTTGGAGCGATGAAGATCGCGTATATAGTTCCCCAGCCGATCGCAGCGACCGCAATCAGTATAAACAATATGATATTTCTTTTTCGCAAAGAAAAAACACTCCCCAGCTATTTGCCAAGCAATCACCGGCTTGGATGTACTTCCATTCATTCACAATTATTGTATCGATTATTCATCATTTCTGCAACTTTACGCAGGATCAGGATCTGAATGCTGAGCTTTTTTGCAAATAGGGGCGGTCAAGTTGGATGATGTCCTCATATGTTTCCCGCTTTACGACGAGCTCAGCCTGTCCATTCTCAACAAAAACGACGGGCGGACGAGGGATTCGGTTGTAATTATTCGCCATCGAGTAGCCGTAGGCTCCTGTGCAGAAAACGGCGAGAATATCGCCAGAACTCGTTTCCGGCAAGGCAATGTCCCAGATGAGCATGTCTCCGGACTCACAGCATTTACCGGCGATGCTGACGACGTCATCCCTTTCCTCGTTCATTCTGTTGGCGAGGGCCGCCTCATATTTTGCATCATATAAAGCTGGTCTTATGTTATCGGTCATCCCGCCGTCAACGGCAAGGTATTTGCGGATGTTTGGCACATCCTTGCTGGAGCCGACTGTATAAAGCGTCGTTCCGGCATCGCCGACGAGGGACCGGCCCGGCTCAATCCAGATTTCCGGCAAAGGCAGGGACAGGCGTTCTGCTTCAGCCTTGACCGTCTTGATCATTTCTTCCACATACTGCCCTGGAGCAAGCGGCGTGTCCTCATCCGTATAACGGATGCCGAAGCCCCCGCCCAGATTCAGCACTTGCGGGCTGAATCCATGTGTATCCTTCCATTCCGCCATTTTTTCCATAATTTTTTTCGCTGCCAAAACAAAGCCAGTCGTTTCAAAAATCTGCGAACCGATATGGCAGTGCAGCCCCAGCAGGTCGAGAAACTTGTTCTCCATCGCCATGATCAGCGCCTGCTCTGCCTGTCCGTTTTGCAGGTCAAAACCAAATTTGGAATCCTCTTGCCCTGTCAGGATGTAATCATGCGTATGGGCTTCGATACCCGGTGTAACGCGCAGCAGCACTTTGATATGCTGCTTTCTCTCTTCGCAAAGCTGATTCAGCAAATGCAATTCATGGAAGTTATCAACGACGATGCAGCCGACCCCATGATCAAGTGCCATTCTCAGCTCCTGCTCGCTTTTGTTGTTTCCGTGAAAGTGGATTTTATCGGCAGGAAATTCTGCTGCCACCGCCGTATACAATTCGCCCCCAGACACGACATCGAGCGACAATCCCTCTTCCTTAATCACCTGCAAAATCGCAATCGAGGAGAATGCCTTGCTTGCATAGGCGACCTGCGCTTCCACTCCAAGCCGTTCGAACGTTTCCTTGAACGCCTGAGCACGCTCCCTGACGAGCGCAATATCGTATACATACAATGGTGTGCCGTATGTTTCTGCCAGTTCTACTGTATCTTTCCCGCCTATTTCCAAGCGGCCTTTTTCATTCACTTTCGCTGTGCCGTATAAATGCAATGCCTTCCCCTCCAGTATCCATATGAATAACAAAGCAACCGGCTTATCCCGATTGCTTTGTTAAACAGCCTTCATTTTACAGATTTATGTGAATAAACTTTATCATATTTCGCTTGTTCCTGCAACGCTGGATCAGCGGCTTGGCGGCTGTCTGTATTTATCACGCGGATGAACGATGCTCGGGCGAAGCTTGGATCCCGGCACTGTTCTTCTCAGCATGATTTGAAAAAACCCGCTTGGATTGAACGGGAGCAGCGGCCACAAATAAGGGGCATTAAGCGGCCGCAGCTGGGCCAGAAAAATAACGTAGATCGTACTGGCAATGATAAATCCGGGCAATTTGAAAATGGCGACGACAATCAGGAGCACCATCCTCACAATCTTATTGGCCACGCTCAATTCATAGCTCGGCGTAGAGAATGTGCCGATTGCGGCGATCGATATATAGAGTATGACTTCGGCATTGAACAGCCCGACATCTACGGCGATCTGGCCGATCAGCACAGCCGCGATTAAGCCCATCGCCGTCGACAGCGGGGTCGGCGTATGGATCGCGGCGATCCTGAGAAATTCAATGCCAAGATCGGCGAGGATTAACTGAAGGATCATGGGAACTTCCGAGTGTTTATTTGGACCGATATACGTAATATCATGAGGCAGCAAATGCGGCTCATTTACGAAAAGATACCATAGGGGCAGCAGAAAGATGGAAGCAAGAATACCAAGGAATCTTGTCCAGCGGACGAATGTTCCGACTGCCGGTGATTGCCTATATTCTTCCGCATGTTGAACGTGATGGAAATAGGTTGTCGGGGTGATCATTACACTCGGCGACGTATCGATAAAAATGAGGACATGTCCTTCCATCAGATGAACAGCCCCGACATCCGCCCGTTCCGTATAGCGGACGAGCGGATACGGATTGTACCCTTGCTTCATGATGAATTCCTCTATCGTTTTGTCTGCCATTGCAATGCCATCGATATCAATCTGCTGCAATTCCTTTTTGATAATCTCAACGAGCTGCGGATTCGCCACGTCCTTTATGTACCCAATTGCCACATCCGTCTTCGACCGCTCCCCCACCTTGATCATTTCAAAACGGAGATTACCATCCCGGATCCGCCGTCTCGTCAATGCTGTATTGATGACGATGTTTTCCACATACCCATCACGGGAGCCGCGGACAACCTTTTCAGTATCGGGTTCCTCCGGCTGACGGCCCGGGTAGTTGCGGACATCGATAATGAAAGCTTCCTCTGATCCCGACACAAAGACGGCGATCAATCCGGACAGCACTTGATCAACTGCATCGCCCATCGTTTTTGTTTTCTCCACCGAGGAGTCAACAAAACGGTTTTCTACCAACTTAAATAAATCAGCGGACTGTTTTTCCCTGTCGTTCAGCTCAACAAGTTCCCTGATAATATTTGAGATCAGAAGAGCATCACATAGGCCGTTGACAAAATAAATATCAACCCTGCCACTTTGGATATACAGCTTTCGAACACCAATATCAAAGCTTGTCCCAAGTCCAACATGTTCTGTAAAATATTTGTTTACTTTTTCCAAGTCGCCGGGAATCGGCAATTCGGGCTTTTTGTTCGTCTCCATCCGTCCCGCCTCTTTTCACATGTTAATTTTCACCATATAAAGCCAGTGGAATAGGGCGCCGCACACTTTTCCCAAGACAATGCCCATCAGCAAAATGATCAATTTATTGTCAATTCCCAGCCTTTTTGCCAGGATCGGCGGAACATTCAGCACTTCGGTCAATGCCGCGGCGAGCATTCCAATGAACACTCCGCTGAACAGGCCGAGCGGCACAAGAAGCCACTCACTCCATTCCGCATGGAGATTGCGGAGCTCAATCCAGCATGCCGACACAGCTCCAGTAATAATCGCCTGCTCGTAGAAGATGATATACTGGTGCGTTTTGCTCAATTGCGTCAAGCGCGGGATGATGCCAAGAACGGCCAGAAACGCTATGAAACCGGTACCGACTGCAAGCCCCCCTGCAAGGCCGACGATGACAAGGATGACAGCTTCAATCATCCAGGTTCTTCTGGCTTTCTTTGTTTTCATGGAGAAGCACATACCGGTCTAGATCTTGCTGATAATTGAACAGCTCGATCTCAAGAGGGCTCGGCTCCTCATTGATTTTCTTTTTGAAAATATGATTGAAAAACAAAACCATTCCTAGACCGATCCCTAATGCATAAGGCACCTGGAGTAGCAGAGGGGAAGCTTTCCGCTCCCCAGTAATCATCCAGTACAGTTTCTGGTGCATCTTTTGCATCCCGACTTCTTGTTGGAAATTGATGATCGCCAGGGCCGAACCGAGGAAAAGCAAAATCCAGACAGCAAGAAAAAGTGGAAGCGTCAGCCTCTTTTTCTTCTCCTTCACGACGATGATCGTCTGCGTTGGTCCTAGTGTCTCAATGTCTATTGGCCCTGCCTCCCGCTGGATGAGCGGGACGATTGCCATCAGATCGAGGACGGCAAAATTCAGGTCTGCCTCGTCGGTCTGATATACAGGCAAACGCTGCAGTACTGCCACCGTATCCGGCTCAGCCACAATCTGCGCCGCATCCCCCAATCGAATGACCTTGCCCGATTCCGCCAAAATTTTATGGCGCATCCGTATATACACAACACTCATATCCGCCACTTCCTGAACAATTTGTATGATGTAGTATGCGGATAAAGGAGAAAAAAATACAAAAAAGCCCACGGCCAGCTGGCTGAGAGCGGCGGTGGGGAATAGAGAAGCAATGAAATTAATTGAGATGTTCTATACAATTATAAAGATTACAATTCCAATGGCCTTCAATATTCCGGAGAATTGTAAGAGAAGTATTAGCAATATTAGTTGTTGGGAATTTTTCAGGTAGCAAATGCTGTAAGGTAAGACCTATTAAAGCACCGTGGCTCACTACTAAAATCCTTTTCCCTTTGTATTCACGATTTATTTCTTCTAAAAATTGAATTTCTCTCATGGCCACATCTTCAAACTTTTCCATTCCAAGATTTACATTCCGCCAGTTATCCCCCCACATTTGCATTCTTTCCTCTTCAGTTGTCCCCTCAATTTTTCCACAGTTTATTTCCCTAATTCTTTTATCTACACTCATAATGGAAACGTTAAGTTTACTGCCAACAATCTTGGCTGTTTCGAAGGCTCTTGATAAATCACTTGTTATAATCATATCCCAGTCTTTTTCATTTGAAAGTCTATCGCCAAGTCTAATTGCTTGCCTTATGCCTTCATCATTTAAAGGAACATCAGATATACCTTGTGCCTTGCCAAGATTATTCCACTCTGTAATCCCGTGTCTGATAAATCCTATTTCCGTCATAACTGATACCCCCGTTCCCCTAAATCCAGTTGAGTAAATACTATATGCTGAACGTTAACATTCCCAGTCTTTCATATGTGTTTGTCATTAAAAATACAAGCTGGATGTGATACAGGCACAATATTTACCATTTACATAGTCAAAAGTAAAAAAAAGGCGGCATTCGCCACCTTCTGCTTTACGAATTAAACTTCTTTTCCTTGGTAAAATACAAGACGATATTAAAAACGCCAAAAAGCAATGTCAGTGTCAGTATGGTTGTGAAAATATTTTGCGGTTCAAAAACAAAAAACGAAATTACTAAAGCAATCACATATACCAAATATCCTAAATTGAAAATTTTCTTAGCTTCGGGAGACACTTCTTGTCCTCCTTTCAGTAAGTGGGTATCGGAAACTTAAAAAGAAACACCCATAACATCCGCAAACAATTTTGTCACTTTTTTCCTTATTAAAATTATTGTACATTATAAATAAGAACATCGTCAAGGAATGCCGGGGAAAGACGTATTTAAACCTCTAACTCCTCGTTGACCGTTCTTGATTAGTTAAGTTGCTTTACCAAAAGCATACTTCCCTACACAGTTATATACCTACTGTTTTAGTCAAAACGCCCCCGCTTCAAATGCTCCCTCATCCGGTACGCTATATAGCTTGTCCAAGAAAACGATGGAGAAATTGTAACGAGCATCCGGCAAACCTAAAATCGAGTGGACCCCGTCGGCTTCTTTCCCCTCTTGAAATCTCTTAAAAGAGCCATTGTCCAATAATTGGAGGTGATATGCAATACTGTTCTATTATTGGATTTGCGTTAGTCTCTCTTTCAGCAGAGCCATTTTATTATTCACTTCCAGCTACATCTTAGACGTTCGGTTGAACGCAGAAACCAAAGAAGGAATAGGAGGCGCTATTGAAAAATATTTACCTGAAGGTGAAAATATCATTGAGGCCGCCAAAGTAAAAATATACTTAGCGATATTTTTTTGACTTATTATGTGAAGGAGGTTGTTTAAAGGGATGGAAATCCAATTTCCACTTTCCAAGTCACCCAAAAATGATACTTACAGCTTTTGTTACCGCAAATAGGGTGAAAGAAGCTACAGATTTAAATCTGATTATCCTAATTTAGCAGATTGCAAATTTTTGAGGTAGTTGAATTTCAAAGTAGTTCATATTACGATCATTCTGCGCATAAAAAAGCCCCCTAATTAAGGATGTAGGGGGAAACAAGATGTACTTCTTATTTGAAAAAGTTTAACATTTTTTCTTGGTGCATTTTTTATTATTTGCGAATATTGCGATAAATGTACCCGACAAAACAGTCATCCATAAAATGAGATCCATTTTTTCACCTCCAATCGGCTAGTTATATTATTATACTTCGGATAATGCGGCAACAGCAATTGCGGATTATCTAGGAAAATAAAAAGTTAATGTCACGGTTCGACCATAAAGTCTCGCATGCAGACGACCGGCTTGTCGGGATCATTGAACACTCCTATGTGACCCTCGCACGCAGACACCCTGTCGGGTTCATTAAACACTTCTATGTGACCCTCGCACACAGACACCCGACTTGTCGGGAACATTGAGTACCCCCTATCTGACTATCGCATCGACCATCCCCCCTCTTCGGGCACTACCGTTATTCAATTCCGGTAGGTTAACTAAAACTACAAGCAATGCTTGCACGTCCAATGCCCTTAAAAAAGACGCATGACCCTTTTCAGGCGTCCATGCGCTCTTTCATTCTTTCGAGTATTTTCTTTTCCAGTCTGGAGACTTGGACTTGGGAGATGCCGAGTCGCTCGGCTACTTCCGATTGGGTCTGGTCTTTGTAATACCGGAGGAAGACGATCAGCCGCTCCCGCTCGTTAAGGTGGCGGATCTCTTCTTCAAGAGCGATTTTGTCGAACCATCTGATGTCGGTTTGGTCGCTGATCTGGTCGATGAGTGTGATCGGGTCCCCGTCGTTCTCAAAGACCGTTTCATGGATTGATGCGGGCGACCGGCCTGCATCTTGGGCGAGGATGATGTCATCCCTGGATACACCGAGATGATCGGCGAGTTCATTTAGTGTCGGAACCCGGCCATGCCTCTTCGACAGCTCATCCTTCGCCCGGCGGATTTTGCCGCCAAGCTCCTTCAGCGACCGGCTTACTTTCACAGTGCCGTCATCGCGGATGAAGCGCTGGATTTCACCGATGATCATCGGCACCGCATAGGTGGAAAACTTCACATCGAAGGACAAGTCAAATTTATCCACTGACTTCAGCAGGCCGATGCTGCCGATCTGGAAAAGATCGTCCGGCTCATAGCCTCTGTTGAGAAAACGCTGCACGACCGACCAGACGAGGCGGATGTTTTTCTCGACTAGCAAGTCTCTTGCTGCCTGGTCTCCCGCCTGGCTTCTTTTGATATATTCCTTGACTTCTGCGTCTTTTAAAAATCCCTGATTCGGTTCTTTTTTCAGCTCGACTTCCATATCAGCGGCTCCTTAATTACACAGCGCTTTATTTTTCGATAAGTACTTGATTAATCTGATCGTTGTGCCGACACCTGGTTGTGAGTCTACTTCCAATTGATCCATGAAATTTTCCATAATGGTGAAGCCCATTCCGGATCTTTCCAACTCGGGTTTCGTCGTAAACAGAGGCTGCTTCGCTTCTTCTATGTCTTGGATGCCAATCCCATCATCGCGTATCAACAAGTCGAGCTTGCCGTCTTCAATAACGGCGGAAATGTGGACGATGCCAGCCGGATTCCCTTCATAGCCGTGGATGATGGCGTTTGTGACCCCTTCGGAGACGACTGTTTTGATTTCCGTCAGCTCATCAAGTGTAGGGTCAAGCTGCGCAACAAAGGCTGCGACCGTCACCCGTGCAAACGATTCATTCTGACTGAGGGCGCTGAATTGAATTTGCATTTCGTTTCTCATCTTAGGCAACCCCCAATCTTTCAAGTGCAAATTGCTCGGATGTCTCAAAACGAATGATTTTGAACAGGCCGGACATTTCAAAGAGGCGCTGTACCTGCGGAGATATCGCACAGACAACCATCTCCCCGCCGCTTTGCTTGACCTGCTTATAGCGGCCCAGAATGACCCCGAGACCTGAACTGTCCATAAACGCCAGCTTTTCCAGGTTCATGACAAGATGATGAATATCGTGTTTTTCCATTGCGGCCGTAACCTGCGACCTTACTTCTTCTGCTGTATGGTGATCCAGTTCTCCGACAAGCCGGAGACATAGCACGTCCTGCCTGACTTCCATTTCCATTGATAGACTCACTGTTTGCTTCCTCCTCATTGACATTGATAGAGTTCATTCGGCTTACAGTGAGTCATTCTCTTTTCCAGCAGCCTTTTCCTCCCTGATGACAAAACTAGAAGAAATTCGCTAAAATTTAAATGGAGTCCGCTTTAATTCGACTGTGTAAACATGCCGAATGCGCGCTTATATAAATCCCACCAAGATGCCTTGTCCACATTTGCCTGAGCAACAATTTTCGATTTGACAAGGATTTCATTATCTTTTTTCACAGTGAGCGTGCCGACAACATCGCCTTTTTTAATCGGCGCCTTCAATGTTTTCTGCAGTTTGATTTCCTTCTTCAACTTTTCAGGCTTTTCTCCTTTTTTCGTAACAACGGAAACCGATTCTCCTGTCACCGCTTTCACTTTCTTGGTTTTCCCTTTGCTAACCTCCGCTTCACCTAGCACTTCACCTTTTTTATAAATCGGATGGGCAGCGTAGTTGGAGAATGCGTAGTCGAGCATTTGTGTAATCTGTGCATTTCGGCTTTTCGAAGTCGGCGCGCCGAAGACAACGGCGATCACCCTCATTCCGTCTTTCTTCGCAGTGGCGGTCAGGCAGTATTTCGCTTCGCTTGTGAAGCCTGTTTTCAAGCCATCCACTCCCGGATAAAAACGGACGAGTTTGTTCGTATTGACGAGCCAGAATTTCTTTTCCGTATTCTCCCGCAAATAGGACTCGTATAGCTTGGTGAAATCGGTGATTTCTTCATGCTTCAGTAGTTCCTTGGCCATTGTCGCCATATCGCGGGCCGTACTGTAATGATCTTTTGCGCTTAAGCCTGTCGGGTTTTGGAACTTGGTGTTTTTCAATCCGAGCTCTCCGGCCCGCTTGTTCATCATGTCAACGAATGAGTCCTCGCTCCCCGCAATTTTCTCAGCCATTGCCACAGAAGCATCATTTGCGGATGCAATGGCGATGCCAAGAAGCATTTCTTTGACCGTCATCGCTTCGCCGGCCTCCAGGAAAATCTGTGATCCTCCCATCGAGGCGGCTTTCTCGCTTGTTGTGACTTTTTCATCCATGTGGATTCGGCCGTCATCAAGTGCTTCCATGATGAGAAGCATCGTCATGATTTTTGTCATCGATGCCGGCGGAAGCTTCTCATCGGAGTTTTTTTCGTAAAGCAGTTTGCCTGTATCCCGCTCAATCAGGATGGCCGACATTGAATCAGCCGCAAGCTCTGCCTTTTTTTCTTCCGCGTTTGCTGCGGGTGCCAACAGCGGCGTTGCCAGAAGCAGGCAAAGGAATAATACACTTACTTTTCTCACACAAACCCCTCCATCGTGTTCTGTCATTAGACCGGGAAAGTTTTCCATAGCCCCATTGTCCCCCGAAGAGATTTTTTTATACAAAAAAAACCAGGAATATTCCATTCCTGGTTTCAATAAAAATTCCTATCGTTTTTTTACAATCTCTTTTACGAATTTCAAGAAATCGGCTTTCACTTTTTCCGCTGTTTCGACGACTTCATCATGGTTGAGCGGCTGATCGAGCATTCCTGCCGCCATATTCGTGATGCAGGAGATGCCGAGCACGTCCATTCCAGCATGGTTGGCGGCAATAACCTCCGGCACTGTCGACATGCCGACCGCGTCGCCGCCGAGCATGCGGATCATCCGGACTTCAGCAGGTGTTTCATATGAAGGCCCGGTCGTTCCGTAGTATACGCCTTCTTGGACCTGGACAGCAAGCTCCCCGGCAATCTTCCGGGACAGGTCTAGAAGTTCCTTGCTGTATGCTTCGGACATGTCCGGGAACCGTGTACCGAGGTTTGATTCATTCGGCCCGATCAGCGGATTGCTGCCCATCCCGTTAATATGGTCAGTGATGAGCATCAAGTTGCCCGGCTCAAACCCTTCATTGACGCCGCCTGCAGCATTTGTAACAATCAGTGTCTTCACGCCGAGCAATTTCATCGTCCGGACTGGAAAAACGACCTGACTGAAATCATAGCCTTCATAAAAATGGAAGCGCCCCTGCATGGCGATCACTTCCCGCCCGTTCAATTTACCGATAACGAGCTGGCCGGCGTGTCCTTCGACAGTTGATACCGGGAAGCCCGGAATCTCGCTGTAGGGGATTTTCACCGGATTTTCTATTTCATCGGCCAATACGCCAAGCCCTGAGCCAAGAATCAGCCCAATTTCCGGATTTCCGGAATATTTCTCTTTGATCAAGGCAGCAGCGCCCTGTATTTTCTCAAACATGCCCCTTTACTCCTTTACAGCCAGCTGTTCCAAAAAACTGTCGCCCTGGCCTGTCCATTTTACTTTGAAAATATCTGCAACGGTCGCGCCGAGATCAGCGAATGTCCGTCTGACCGGCAGCTCTCCGCCGCCGTTGAACCGCTTGGAGAAAACGAGCAGCGGCACAAACTCTCTCGTATGGTCCGTCCCGGTGAATGTCGGGTCATTTCCATGGTCCGCCGTGATGATCAGCAGGTCATCCTCTCTCATCGCCCCTACGATCTCCGGTATGCGCGCATCGAATTCTTCAAGCGCCTTGCCGTATCCTTCAGGGTCGCGCCGATGCCCGTATACCGCATCAAAATCGACGAGATTGACAAAGCTCAAGCCGCGGAAATCTTCACCAATCACCTTGACGAGCTTGTCCACGCCATCCATATTGGAAACGGTACGTTCCGCTCTTGTGATCCCCTCACCGTCGTAAATATCATTGATCTTGCCAATGGCAATAACATCAAGACCGCTATCCTTCATTTCATTCATGATCGTCCGGTCAAACGGCTTTAAAGCATAGTCGTGGCGGTTCGGCGTCCGCTTGAAACTGCCCGGCTCACCGACGAATGGGCGTGCAATTACGCGACCGACTTTGAATTCTTCGGCAAGCGTCAATTCTCTCGCCTTTTCACAGATTTCATACAATTCCTCAAGCGGGACGACCTCTTCATGGGCGGCAATTTGAAGAACGGAATCCGCAGACGTGTAAACGATCAAAGCACCCGTTTTCATATGCTCCTCGCCGAGCCTTTCAATGATTTCGGTTCCGCTTGCCGGCACATTGCCGATGATACTGCGGCCTGAGGCCCGTTCCAGCTGCGTGATGAGCAGTTCCGGGAAGCCGTTCGGGAAGACACGGAACGGATGGCTTGTGACAAGGCCCATCAGTTCCCAGTGGCCGGTCATCGTATCCTTGCCGTTCGATGCTTCCTGCATCTTCGTGTAATAAGCATCTGGTGTTTCCGTTTTTTCAATTCCTTTGATTTCTTTAATGTTGGAAAGGCCCATTCTGCCGAGGTTCGGCATGTTTAAACCGCCAATCGACACCGCAATATGGCCAAGCGTATCGGCTCCTTTATCGCCGAATCTTTCTGCATCCGGCGCCTCGCCGATTCCGACAGAATCCATCACGATCAGATGTACGCGGTTGTATTGTGTTTCCTCCATGTCGCTTCCTCCCCTTATCAATGAGTATTAAAAATTGCTATCCTACCTTATCATACCCATTTCGACCAAGCAAAAAAACCGCTATGCGCGGCAAACTAGGCACGGGGGTGATATTTGCTGTAGACTTCCTTCAATCTCGTCTTTGTCACATGCGTATAAATCTGGGTAGTAGAAATGTCCGAATGGCCGAGCAGCTCCTGCACAGCGCGGAGATCAGCACCGTTTTCCAAGAGATGAGTCGCGAATGAATGGCGCAGCGTATGCGGCGTCAGTTCCTTTTCAATCTTCGCCTCGGCTGCAAGCCGTTTTAGAATCTTCCAGAACCCCTGCCTTGTCAGCCGGTTGCCATGATGATTGACAAACAGCGCATCTGTCCGGCTTTTGCTGTTCCTCAGCTTTGGCCTTGCTTCCCGCAAATACTCTTCGATTCTCTGTTCAGCGAATTTGCCAAGCGGGATGATCCGCTCCTTATTCCCTTTTCCTGTGCAGCGGACAAATCCCATCGTCAAATGCACCTGGTCGAGATCGAGCGCGGTCATTTCACTCACACGCATTCCCGTCGCATACAAAAGCTCGAGCATGGCACGGTCACGCATCCCGATCGGCGTTGTGGTGTCCGGCGCTTCCAGCAGCAATTCCACTTCTTTCATACTGAGCACCTTCGGAAGCGTCTTCTCCATCTTTGGTGATTCTATATGTACCGTTGGGTCATGCTCAACCGCCCGTTCCCGCAGCAGAAACTGATGGAAGGAACGGATCGACGCGATATGGCGGGCAAGCGTTTTCGCCGATTTCCCCTGCGCCTTCAAATAGCCCAGAAACTGGATGATCTGTATGCGGCCGACCTGTCCGAACGACTGAAGCATCTCCACTTCCCGCAAGTAGCGGATATAATGCTGCAGATCCCTCCGGTACGAAATGACCGTATTCCGCGCCAGGCCTTTCTCAGCTGTCATAAAGCGGATAAAATCTTCAAGCCTGTCTTCCATGTATATTTACTCTCCATTCCGGTAAAAAAGCAACAGACGGTCAAACCAGCCATCGCCGTTCGGCTCAATCGGCCGGAAAGCCTTGATCGCCGTCCCTTCCGGCTCTTTGTAGCGCCGGTAATCTTCGTATTCCTGATTTACCCACATGATACCATAATAGAAAAGAATTGTGCATCCCAGGAACAGGAGAAACACTCGGAACATTTTCAATAACAAGCGGAAAGAACCTTTCACTTCGATCATCCTTCTGGGCACACGGCTGAGGCCGTCGCCTTTTTACTACCATCATATGCCCAGCTCGTCCTTGATTATTCACCATTTGCCTAAAATCTGCCCTGAATATGCGGAAAACCCGCCCTGCACCGGACGGGTTTACTCCTTTTCGTTTTCTTCTTCATCATTCTCGTCTTTTTTATCTTTGCACCGCCAGCAAATCCCATGAAAGGTCAGGCGATGATCTTTTATTTGAAAATTCCAGTCACGCTCAACGATCTTCTCGACATCTTCAAGCAGATCCTCTTGTATCTCATCCACAGCTCCGCATTCGAGGCAAACCAAATGATGATGAAAATGCGCTGCCCCTTCTCGTCTCAGATCATATCGGGAAACTCCATCGCCGAAGTTAATCTTGTCGACGACCTTCAGTTCGGTCAAAAGCTCTAATGTGCGATACACGGTCGCAAGTCCGATTTCAGGTGCTTTTTCCTTCACGAGCAAGTAGACATCCTCTGCACTCAGATGATCTTCCTCATGCTCGAGCAGCACCCTAACTGTGGCCTCACGCTGGGGAGTGAGCTTATAGCTTGCGGAATGCAGTTGTTTCTTGATTCGATCGATGCGACTCTCCATACTATGTATCCTCCCTCGCCACTATCCATTTTATTATAGCAGACGGCGGAAGATAATCAAACTAAAATGATTATAATTTGGTACTCGAATCATCCAGAATCCTCCATCACTTGCCGATCGAGGCAAGGATTGATTTCATGAGTGCCGGCGAGATATACGCCTCTACACTTGAGCCGACCGTAATGACCGCAATCGCCGCCACCAGCCCCAGCGAATAAGCAGCAAAGTTCGGGACAAATTGAAACGGCACGCCTTGGCGCATCAGTATTTTCCGGATCAGCTTGATGGACAAGCCAATCGAGCTTGCTGCGATAAAAATATATACCGGAATAAAAAACAGATTTTGCGGAAGCAAGGAAAGGAAAGAGAGCAGCAGTCCATTCCAGCCCATCTGATTAACGAGAAAACCGACGGAAAACCCGATTGCGACCCCCTTCAAAAATACGAGGACAAACACGAGCGGGAAGCCGATAATTGAAATCCCCAAAATCCACATAAAGGCGATGAATTTGACGTTATGCCAAAAACTGATCTTCAATAAATCTTCCGCTGGGCTCATCTTCCCCTGCCCCGCCTGTTGAAAAAATTGGGTCAAGTAATAGAAGAGATCCTCTTTCTGCGAGACTCCGAGGCTGTTGACGAGAATGGCCCCGAACACGATACCCATGATGAACAGGACCATGATAAAAGAATAAATTGGTGAATATTGCTGCAAATGACGTGAAACGACGCCGGTCGAAAATCGGTTCCGCATACTTGGCCCTCCTGTCCTGCAATTGATACAGTCTATGAGGGACAAGCCGGAAGTATGTCCTTCCCGGAGAAAATCGATTTTAAAATATGTTGCAAATGCAACAAAATCCACGTAAACTTACAGTATCATTTCTAAGGAGACAAACAATGAAGGAAATTCTGCGTGAAATTGGAATGATTGCCAGGGCTTTGGACTCGATCAGCAATATTGAATTCAAAGAGCACGGGCTGACAAAAGGCCAGTATTTATATTTGGTCCGGATCGTTGAACACCCGGGTATCATCCAGGAAAAGGCAGCCGAAATGATAAAAGTGGACCGGACCACGGCAGCGCGTGCGATCAAGCAGCTCGAAATCAATGGCTTTATCGAGAAAAAGAATGATGAACAGAACAAAAAAATCAAAAGGCTCTATCCGACGGAAAAAGGGAGACAGGTTTACCCTTTTGTACAAAGGGAGCATGATCATTCCAACCTTACCGCTTTAGAGGGCTTTTCCGAAAAAGAAGCAGCACTTGCTTTTGAGTTTGTCCAGAGAATCAGAAAGAATGTGGAGAAAGACTGGGAATTTGTAAAAAAAGGCAACAAACGAAACTATTAATCTGAACAGGAGCGGTCGCCCAATGTTGAAAGAAATCAAAAAGTGTACAAACGAATACGTGCTTGAACTTCAAAAAATTAGCCAGGAAACATTCTACGAGACGTTCCATGAACAAAACTCTCCCAAAAACATGGATGCCCATTTAAAGACCGCCTATGACGTGAAAAAATTAGAAAAGGAATTGTCTAAAGTGGTACCTGTAGGTAGGACACTCGAAAAAAAGAGTGTTCAACCTGCAGGTGCTTTTTATATACTTGAAATTAAGAATATGGGATTAGGGGATAACATGAGCAAAGTAACTTTTTCGTCCGAACAGGTAAGTGCA
>NZ_JBWBKF010000088.1:0-61557 GCF_057657925.1 Lederbergia sp. B243.17 | reverse complement strand
ATTAACCATTATATGGTCTATTATAATAATTATCGTTATCAGTGGAATTTAAAAAAGATGACCCCTATTCAATATAGGAATCATCTTCAAACTGCTTAATCTCTTTTTTTATTGTGTCCTTGACATAGGTACCACTTTATTGAGTGTTTTCCTTTTTTATTCCCGATTTACGACGTTTCTCTACCCGTCTTTTCTGCAATCTTCACTTGATACATACGTTGCAGCACTGATGTTAATTCACCATTTTTCCCGGGGAAGCGGTTGTTATCAAAAAGGAAAACGGGGACGATTTCCTGGACGGAGTTCGTAAAAAAGATCTCGTCCGCCTCCCTCAAAACCTTAACATTGTAAAAGCCTTCGCATACAGGAATGCCGGCTTCTCCAGCCAGCTTGATGACAAGCCCCCTTGTAATGCCGTCGAGAATACCGGTCTCGATGGCAGGTGTATACAAAGTTCCGTCGGTCACCCAAAACAGATTGGATGTGACACCTTCCGCCAAATACCCGTCTTTTGTTAAGAAGATCCCTTCTTTGGAAGGATCCGGGCCGATTTCTCTTTTGGCTGCCGCATTGTTAAAAAAATGATGGGATTTCAGCCTTTTTCCGGTCTCGGGTGTGTTTCTTGGGACACTGACGAGAACCGCTTCTTTTTCTGCAGCCGGGGTGGTAAGCGGCTTTTGGAACATGATGACTGTCGGGGATGAGTAGCTTGCTGTCTGCAGGCCAATTTCCCCTGTCCCAGCTGATACATTCAGGCGGATATACGAATCTTCCAGTCCGTTCTTTTGAGACAGCTCATCAACTATCCCTCTCAGTTCACCAGCCGAAAACCGCCTGTCGATCTCCATTTCTTCAAGCCCTTCATTCAGCCTTTCTACATGCTCCTCAAGCAAAAACGGCTGGCCGCCATATGTCCGGAATGTCTCGAAAACGCCGAGACCGTACAAATAGCCATGGTCAAACGGTGAGATAGCAGCTTTCTCCGCCTCGACATATGTTCCATTCATGTACAGATACATTTACACCACTTCCGTTTTCCTATAATAGTTCAAAAAGTTTCCCAAAAGCCATTTCCCATGCTCCGTCATGATCGACTCGGGATGGAATTGTACCCCTTCAACGGCGAGCTCCTTATGCCGGAGCCCCATCAGCATCCCTTCCTTTGTCCATGCGGTTGCTACCAAACAGTCGGGCAGGCTAGTTTCTTCAACGACGAGCGAGTGGTAGCGGGTCGCCTTGAAGCCCAGCGGCATTCCTGAAAAAATGGTCCGCTCATCATGCATAATTGGAGAGGTTTTGCCGTGAAATAGCTGCGGCGCACGCACCACATCTCCGCCAAATGCCTGAGCAATTGCCTGATGGCCTAGGCAAACACCAAAGATCGGGATGATTCCGGCAAAAGTACGGATTGCCTCCAGAGAAATGCCCGCTTCATCCGGTGTACACGGGCCCGGGGAAATGACGAGATAATCCGGACTGATCTTGCCGATCTCCTCTACGGTAATTTCATCATTTCGCCGGACGATAATTTCTTCGCCGAGCTCGCCGAAATACTGGACAAGGTTGTATGTAAAAGAATCGTAGTTATCAATCATCAATATCATCTTGCCGGTACCCCCTTCTCCGCCGCTTCCTTCGCTTTCCAAAGTGCTGCCGCTTTTCCGAGCGACTCCTTATACTCTGCAGCCGGATTCGAGTCAATTACAATGCCGGCCCCTGCCTGAACATGGCAAAGACCATCTTTTACAACCATCGTCCGGATGGCAATGTTCAGATTCACATCTTCATTGAAACCAATCCAGCCGAGAGAACCGGTATACACGCCGCGTTTGACAGGCTCCAGTTCCTCAATGATTTCCAATGTGCGGACTTTCGGAGCACCAGTGATCGTACCGCCGGGAAAAACAGCTCTTACCAATTCATAAGGACTTTTTTCTTTCTCAAGCTCCCCTGTAATATTGGAAACGATATGCATGACGTGAGAGTATTTTTCAATCGTCATCAATTCATCGACGTTGACAGACCCGAATCGGCATACTTTTCCGAGATCATTACGTTCGAGATCAACGAGCATGATATGTTCGGCGAGTTCCTTCTCATTCCCGATCAATTCTTCCGCATAACGGCGGTCTTCCGCCTCATCCGCCCCACGCGGTCTCGTGCCGGCAATCGGCCGGGTTTCAACTCGCGTTCCTGCCTTTTTCACAAGAAGCTCCGGCGACCCGGAAACGATTTGGAAATCCGGATCATGCAAATAGCCCATATACGGAGAAGGATTCAGGCTTCGCAATTCTTTGTACACATCGAATGCAGGAACAGAAAGCTGTTTCGATTGGCGCACGGACAAATTCACCTGAAATACGTCTCCCGCCGCGATGTATTCCTGCACCTTTTCCACCGCCTCAACAAAACCTGCCTCTGTAAAAGATACGCCTGCTGATCCGGCGTTTGCTGGAGGAGTAAGCTCTCGCCGGATCTCTTCTTCGATCGGCTGCATCCACTCAGCTTTCATCCGGGCCACCCGTTCCTTCCCATCCGGCGCAAGCGCCATCAGCCAAAGGCAATCTTCCTCATGATCAAAAATTGCCCATTCATCGAAAACGAGGAAATGCAAAATCGGCATCTTCAAATCATCGTCGGCTTCATTCGGGAGCCGCTCAATAAAATGTGCATAATCATAGCTGATATACCCAATCGCACCGCCTTGGAAGTCCGGAATCCCCAGAACCGGTTCGAAGCGGCGGCTTTGCATGAACTCGGCCAGCACTTCAAGCGGATCCTTCCGCTCCACGTTGATCCGTCTGCCTTGTTCAATAATCTCAGTCTGTTCCCATCGGGATGAGATGACCGCAAACGGCCGGATCCCAGCGACGCTGTACCTCCCCGTCCGTCCACTCTCTAAAAGAACGTGGCGCTCTTCTTCGCGGGTCAAATATTCAAACATCGCAAAAAAACGATCCCGATTAAATGGGATCTTCTCATAATCTGGCCCCTTCATTCTCTGACACTTCCATTCTCATTCTCCCCCTGGCAGCAAAGGCGAACGCCCTCTGTCCAGAATTCGTCTATGTATTTTGGCAACTCTTAATCCATCATACCAAGGCGGGGCTGGGAAAAAAAGAGGGGTGTGGTCGGATTTTAAGTCCTAAGAGAGAGAATACTTGTAGCGCCCGCGTTGGCTGACGGGTTTTTCTCTGGATGTTTGATGGATACTTGATGGCGGGTGATATTTTTGATTTGCCTTGGGACGGGCACTAAGGAAAGGAATGCCCGGTGACCGAAGAGCAGGGAAAATTGCTTCTCCAAGCCTGCACCTATTTGCTTCCTTCGGGTAAATAGAATGATCCTATGTGTGACCTTCGTGGAGCGATTTCCTTTTCTCGGGCACATAGAACGATCCTATGTGACCTTCGCGGTGCGATTTTTTTCTCACGGGCACATAGACCTCTTCTATGTGACTGTAAAGCTAAGAAGTTAACTAAACATACCTTATAGATCTGACTTGAAAACATTATTCAATCCCAAGTGCCCACCCCGCCTCCTTTCCTATATAAAAGAAAAAGCCGCCCGAGAAACCAATTCCTTCTGGTTATCCGGGCGACCTTTGCGTCTTATGCTTGTCGCAGCTGAGCAAGCCGCTTTCGCTTTTATTTATTTCCCAATAAATTCTTGTGTCCAGTAGTTGCCGCTTTCGTTGTAGCCTACGCCGATATGTGTGTAGCCGCTGTTTAGGATGTTGGCGCGGTGGCCTGGGCTGTCCATCCATGCTTTGACGACTTCGGCAGGTGTGCGTTGGCCTTTGGCGATGTTTTCACCAGCAGATTGATACGTAACGCCGAATTTTTTCATCATGTCAAATGGGGAGCCGTATGTTGGGCTGTTGTGGTCGAAATAGTTGTTTGCGGACATGTCGCGGGATTTTTCTTCAGCGACTTTGCTGAGTGTTGTGTCCACTTTCAAGGCTGGAAGGCCATTTTTCGCTCTTTCTTGGTTTGTCAGATCAACAACTTGCTGTTCGAAGTTTCCTAGTTGCGGTGTTGTTTCACTTGTGCTTGGTGTAGATGGTTTAGCTTGTTCTTGGCTAGGCTTTTGAACAGGTGTTGATGGTTTACTTGGTGTTACTGGCTTGCTTGGTGTTACTGGCTTGCTTGGTGTTACTGGCTTGCTTGGTGTTGTTGGATTTGGTTTTGTAACTGGTTTTGCTGGTGTTGTTGGTTTTGTGCTGTTATGGTTCGGTTGGCTTACTACCTGTTTGTTCATATATTGTTCTAGCATTTTTTCAATGTTTGTCCAATCCATGTTTGTCTGGCAATTTGTAGATTGGTAAACTACGAACTTATGCTTAACAGGTTGCTGAATTTCTGCTGCGCTTGCCTTTCCTGCAATTGGGGCTGCCAACAATGCGGCGGCGGCTGCTGTTGTAACGAGTAGTTTCTTCATTGATTTTTCCTCCCTCTGTTTTCTAAAGCTAGTTTAGCATACGATTTTTGTAATATTTGTGGGCATCCTTTCCAGACTGTAGAGTACTCGGCTGTTCACTCTGTTTTCAATTCAGCAATCTAGATATCCCATAGGATTTTATCGCTGGGTTTCATTGGTTCTTCTGAGTAAATAAGAAAAGTTGAAAAGGATTTTCCTGTAACTTGTTATTGACAGGACTGGAGAAACTCTCGAACTATGACTTTTGTAACACGTATATTACAATATTTACGTTTTTCCTCATACGAAAAGCGGACAAAAAAAAAGAGCCGCGGATCAACCGCGGCCCCTTCTTTGTCATTTTATGCCATTTAGAACTTCTTCTGCTTTTTTCACCTGAGGGTCATTCGCAACAAGGTGTTCACGGATTTTATTCATGAGCGCGATGGTCGTTTCGCCTTTCAGCGTTCCTGTCGCCTCTAAATTTTCATCCTTCTGGAATGATTCAATGGCAGTCTTTGTCTGTTCATCGAAATTGTTGTCGATCGTACCCGGATTGTATCCGAGCACTTGCAGCACTTCCTCGGCTGTGTTCACATCTTTGGAGATGCTGCCGACTTTGTATTCCTCTTCAGGATTGATATACGTTAGCTCGGCATACTTCGGCATCTGCACCTCATAATCCGGCTTGATCCCTTTTCCATGGATCCAGTTGCCATCCGGTGTCAGCCATTTGGCCATCGTATATTTAATGTTCGATTTGTCTTTGAAAATTTCCTGAGTCTGTACTGTGCCCTTGCCGAATGACTTGACGCCGACGAGCTTGATGCCAGCCGATTCACTCAATGCTCCAGCGACAATTTCCGATGCGCTCGCACTGCCTCCGTCGATTAGAACAACCATCGGCAGTTTGAATTTCTCGCTTTCATTTGCACGGTACTCCGTTTTACCGCCGCTCCGCTCTTCTACCTGGAACAGCAGCTTGTCTTTGTCTACAAAAAGATTCGAGATTTTTACTGCTTGTTCAAGCAGGCCGCCTGGATTTTGGCGCAGATCGAGGATCAGGGACTTCATCCCTTTTCCTTCCATCTCCTTCATCGCTTCTGCCAAGTCCTGATCGGTATGAGTTGAAAAGCTAGTAATCTGTATTTTAGCCACACCGTTGTCAAGCATGTCGGCATAGACCGTATTGATCGGAATTTCATCTCGCGTGATGGTCACCTTCAAAGGCTCTGATTGACCGGCCCTTTCAATTGTCAGTGTGACCTTCGTTCCTTTTTCGCCGCGGATAAGCATGACAGCCTCGTTTGCGCTCATTCCTTGGACGCTTTTTCCGTCCACTTCGGCAATTTTGTCATTCGGCAGGATGCCGGCTTTTTCAGCCGGGGAGCCTTTTATCGGAGAAACGACAATGATGCTGCCGTTCTGTTCCTGGACCTCCGCACCGATTCCCTGGAACGAGGATGAAATGCTTTCTTGGAATTTCTCGCTCTCTTCTTTCGTCATATAGTCGGAATATGGATCATCGAGGGCTTTCACCATCCCGTCGATTGCTCCGTTGAGAAGTTTATCCTTATCAACTTTTGTATAATAGTTTTTCTCCAACTCATCATAGGCCTTGTATAGCTTATCAAACCCGCGCTGATCCTGGATCACTCTCGCAACCGGCTTTTCCTCGCCGAAGGACAAGGCGAGCAGTGTCCCGCCTGCGGTTGCAAATATAAGGACGAAAATCAGCATGAAAAACGTAAATCTTTTCATCTGTATATATCTGGGCTGATCAGGCTGTGAAGGCTGCACATCCTTTTGATCTTCTTCCACGTTCATTTCACCACTTTCCTGAATAACGGGCAATCGCCCTCATCGAAATCTGAATGACTTTCATATACGTACTTATTCTAACAGTTTTCTTGCTAGAGGGAAAGAATCGTGGGGTGCAAAACATGCCGGATGACCTGCCGGCTTCGCTTTAATAGCATAAAAAACCCGCCCAATGGCGGGTTCCTTAACAGTCTTCAATCAAAATATACGTTGCCCTGATTGGACCATGGACGCCGACAATCAGTTTCATTTCGATGTCGGCAGAATTGCTCGGTCCTGTGATGAACGAGACGCAGGACGCCACTTCTTCTCCTTGTTCAATCGCTTCGTGGATACGTTGCGTCGCCTGGGTCATGCGCGGGACAAGCGTGCTTTTTGGAATGAGGGCGATAAAGGACTCCGGCATCAGGCTGATCGACCGTCCATTCCTCCTGTTGATGAAAAGGGTGACCGTTCCCGATTCGGCGAGCGTAATGTCACTGATCGAGATGCCGATATCGGCTCGTTCAGCAAACACCATGTTCTCTTTCCCCTTTGCGTCATCCCATAAATGAACCTCGCTTCCGCTCTCTTCAAGCTCAGTAAAAAGCGCGTCTAAGCCATAGGTTTGCAGCCGCTCGTCACTACCTGAGATGATCGAACTGCCGCTATATTCCTTGATGGTTTCTTTGATCGTTTTGTGTAGTTCTATTTTTGTCGTCCTTTTAAATGCGGTATGAATGACGTTGCAATGCTGTTCCAATACGGCTGCCAGTTCATCCTGAGAATATCCGCTCAGCACTTCATACTGCGGTTTCACACTCCAAGCCGGGCGGCTGACCCCTTCAGTCCGAAGCGGCCTTCCAAGGCTATTTGCCACCTTGCCCAAAAACGCATCTCTGTTCTGGATTGTCATTGGGTCTTATTCCCTCCTTCCCGTTCTTTGAACCAGGCACGGAAGCTCTGTTTAGCAGGAGCGGGGAAGTCTCTTGTGCCGGTCCATCCTTTTAGTGGACCGGGGCCGTTTTGGACGGTCTCATCTCTTGTCCACGGCTTCAGGGCGGTTCGCGCCATTTTCGTGCTCATTTTATAGGCAGCCGGGCTCGAAGCCCAGGTCGCAAAGCCTTTCATTGCCAGCTTTTCACCCTTCTTGCCGAAGTTTTCTTTTTCGACGATGTGCTGTCTGTGAAGGATCAGCTGCTCATGAAGCGGAATCTTAACCGGGCATACCTCCGTACATGCGCCGCATAGTGACGAAGCGTACGGCAATTCCTTATGATCCTCATACCCGTCGAGAAGCGGCGTCAGTACGGCGCCGATCGGGCCGGGATAGATTGATCCGTATGCGTGGCCGCCGATATGCCGGTAGACCGGGCAGACGTTGATACAAGCGGCGCAGCGGATGCATTTCAAAGCGTCCTGAAATTCGGTACCGAGAATTTTTGATCTGCCGTTATCGACGATGACGAGGTGGAATTCCTCGGGACCGTCGCTTTCCCCTTCCCGTCTTGGTCCTGTCTGGCCGGTCACATAGCTGGTCAGTTTCTGGCCGACTGCCGCTCTTGTCAACAGACTGACGAGAACGTCGAGTTCTTCCCATGTCGGAACGATTCTTTCCATCCCCATGACTGTAATTTGTGTATCGGGAACCGTTGTCACCATCCGTGCGTTACCTTCATTTGTAACAAATGTAATCGTACCCGACTCCGCTACCGCAAAATTGCAGCCGGTAATGCCGATGTCACATGCGAGAAAGTCTTTCCGCAGCTGTTCCCGGGCGAACAAGGCCAGCTCTTCCGGTGCAGAGGATTTCGTATAGCCCCGCTTTTTCGCGAATGTTTCGCGGATTTGCTCTTTGTTTTTGTGGAGGGCCGGTGTGACAATATGAGACGGGGGATCTTCATCGAGTTGAAGGATCCATTCCCCGAGGTCCGATTCGACAACTTCCGCTCCTGCTTCCTCCAACGCTTTGTTCAGGCCGATTTCCTCTGTCACCATTGATTTTGATTTGACAACCTTCTTGGCATTTTTCTTCTTCACGATGTCCTGGATATACTGGTTTGCCTCTTCCGCCGTTTCGGCAAAGAAAACATGCCCCCCTTGTCTTTCCACATTGTCGCTTAGTTGCTGCAGGTAAAAATCAAGATTCTCAAGCGTATGCGTCCGGATTTCCGATCCGAGTGTGCGCCACTCCTCCCAATTTCCGAGTTCATCTGCCTGGCGCTGCCTGCCGTCCCGGAACCTTCCTTGGGCGGAAGCGACCGCCTGGCGCATAAAGTCGTTTTCTACTCCTTTTTGAATCCGTTTTTCATACGCATCCTTACCTATTGTTATGCTCATCTTCCGATCCTCCGTTCTTGCACGTTTATTGCTGCATTCCGCTGCAATTCAATATCTCTGTAATATGAACCGTTTTGACGGTCTTGCCTTCGCGCTTCATCCTTCCGCCGATATTCATTAAGCAAGCCATATCGCCGCCAACAAGGTATTCGGCTCCGGTTTCAGTCACATGCCTTGATTTTTCCGACGCCATTTCAGTCGAAATCACCGGGTTTTTCACCGAAAAGGTACCGCCAAAACCGCAGCAATCTTCCTTGATGGGCAGCTCGACGAGTTCGACTCCCGGCACATTTCTGAGAAGAGTGAGCGGTGCATCTTTCACTCCGAGAATTCTCGTCATATGACAGGAAGGATGGTAAGTGACCTTGCCTTTGAATTGGGATCCTACCTCAACGACACCGAGGACGTCGACGATGAATTGCGTCACTTCATACGTCTTGGCCGCCAGTTCTTTGGCCACGCTTTCCCATTCCGGATCTCCCTTGAACACTTTCGGGTATTCACGGATCATACCGACACAGGAGCCGGATGGGCCGACAACATATTCAGAATCCTTAAAGGCACGCATCATTTGCTTCATCGCCTCTTTAGAATCTTTCAAATACCCGCTGTTGTATGCTGGCTGTCCGCAGCACGTCTGGCCGGCAGGAAAATCCACCTCACAGCCGAGCTTTTCCAAAAGCTCGACTGTATCCTTGCCGACACCCGGAGCCATGATGTCGCACATGCATGTTATAAACAATGAAACTTTCATTTTCCTTCACCTCTATTGTATAAATCAGGTCATCATATGACTGGGGCAAAAAACAGAGATGCCAAGGCTTGCTTCAGCATCTTTTCAATCAATATAAGCAGAAAGGACACGGTCTACTTCTGCAAGATGAACGGCCATCGCCTTTTCGGCTTCGGCGGCATCCCGTTTCTTCACCGCTTCATAAATCATCCGGTGTTCTTCGAGCAAGGAGGACATCTGCTTCTCGGAATAAAGAATCAGCCTTCGCGTCTCCCGCATCGATTCGAGTGTAATATCGGCAACACTCGACATCAGGTTGATCAATAACTGATTACCGGATCCATGGGCGATGGCCATATGGAAATCTAAATCGGCCTTTTCGCCAACTTCATCCCGGCCCTTCGCCTCCTCCATATCATGCAGCGCTTTTTCCATTGCAAGCAGATCTTCCTTTCCGTAATGAACCGCGGCGAGGCCGACTGTTCCGACTTCAAGGATTTTCCGAACTTCCGCCAGCTCGCGGATATCCTCCTGCTTCATGGTCAAAGCAATCGAAGGAGGAAGAGAAAAAGAGGAAGCATTGAACTCTGTGATGAATGTCCCTTCGCCCTGCCTCATCTCTACCAGGCCCATCACTCTCAGCCCGCTAAGCGCTTCCCGGACAGCGGAACGGCTGACTCCGAATTTTTTCGCAAGCTGCTCGACTGATTCCATCCGGTCCCCTGGACGCAGGTCCCCTGTTCGGATCGAATGGACGATCATGTCGGCCACCTGTTCATAAATTTTTTTTGATTTAATCAGTTTCGTGTCCACTTCCGCTACCTCCAATGAATCCAATATCTATAGTGTACTCCTTTTTCGCTGAAAGAGAAAAGATATTTCCTGCATCAGATGAATTTCATCAGAATGAAACCGCCAAGACCGGCAAGCAGGCCATAAAGGATAGCTGGTCCAAGCGTTTTGCGGATGATGTCGCCTTCCTTTCCTGCGAGCCCGACAACGGCAGAGGCGGCAACAACATTGTGCACGCAGATCATATTTCCCGCGGCTGCCCCGATCACCTGCAGTGCGAGAACAATATTCGCATGCATCCCTGTCTCATTCGCAATGCTGTATTGGATCGGGGAAAACGTCAGCGTCGACACGGTAGCGCTTCCTGTAATGAACGCCCCAAGCTCACCGAGGAATGGCGCGGCGAACACCCACATCGAACCGAAAGCGTCGGCTAAAGCGCTCGCAATGTACTGCGGCATGCCGAGAATGTCATTGGTGTTCAAGTTCGAATGGGTAAAGACCTGTACAAGCGCAAGCGTTGAAAGCAGCGTGAGTGCCGCATCTTTTATGGACAGAACCGATTTTTTAGCCGCAGTTGAAAATGCCGAGAAGGAATTCCGCTGGATGAAAATAGCGGTGATGGCGGCAAATGTGAGAATCATGCCCGGCGAGTATAGGAGCTCCCACTTGGATGTAATGCCTTCAATACCGAGAATGTTGCTCCATGTTAAATTTATCGCTTGTAACGTGAATTGCTTAACCGGTCCCACAATTCTCGTCAGAAGCAAAAGCCCGACGACAAGGAGATATGGAGACCAGGCTGTGACCAGGCCCATCTTTGATTTTTCAGTATCGACTTTGAAACCTTCCTGCAGGGCATCGGACCACTCCTCCTTCGGCAGGAGGAAACGGACTTTCGCCGTAAAGGCCGCGATGATCAAGCCGGTAAGCGACGCAAGAATGGACACAAATTCCGGACCGAAAAGCCATGCGTACAACAGCGCTGAACCTGTATAAGAAAGGCCGATCAGCAGCGACCATGGCAAGATCGGCAGCGCATGCTTCAGCCCTTTTTTCTCTTTTCCGAAGAAAACAGTCAATAGGCATACTGTAATGAACGGGATGAAGGTGCCTGCGAACAGATCGATTGATGTAATATGTACGGCGATTGTCTTGAAAAAAGACAGGTCAGCTCCTGGAATATTGCTCAATCCGACATTGACCGGCGTCCCCACTGCGCCAAACGGGACGGATGCGCTATCCGCGACAAGGGCCAGGACAGCGGCAGCCAACGGGTTGAATCCGAGAGCAACCAAAAGTGGTCCAGTAACTGCGGCAGGAGTACCGAAACCCGCAGCGCCTTCAATCAACGCCCCGAATAGAAAAGCGACGATGACAGCCTGGACACGCATATCGCCGGAAAGGCTCCGGAAACCTTGATTGATTCGGGCGACCGCACCTGTATTTTCAAGCGTATTGAGCAAAACGATCGCTCCAAACAAAATAAATAAAATGGTCAGCGCTTTATGGAATCCTTCGAGAATCGAAGCTGTTGCTGATATTCCGTCCATTCCCCAGACGAAATAGGCAAGGCCGATGACGATAATGGCACTGTAAAACATGCCGGTCTTTGCGGGCATCCGCAAAATAACAAGAAAAATGAATGGAGCAATGATTGCACTGAGTGCAGCGAGCAACATATTGAGTTCCCCCTTGATGTGAAGTAAAACGGTTTCAAAAGCACATGTTGTTTTTAATCAGGTCATCTGATGACCTGTTCTCTATTAATCTAGTCAACATTTACCAACTTGTCAAATACTTTTTAAATCATTTCTAAGTTTCCTATCTTGAAAACAGTCATTATTGCGAAAGCGCACTACTCAGATGAGACTTGAGATTTGTCAGTTTCCTATGGTTATTTAAACAATTCTACAGAAAATGGTTCTGATTTATTCTAATTTATTCCCTCGCCAATTATTATTGAGGATGGGAGGTGCAATGAGGATGGACATATTGCGATTTAACTATTCAACTCTGCTCAAAAGAAGCAAGTCAAGAAGTTATCAACGACAGGTAATGACACTGACGAAAGTTCTTATGACATTTTTAAAAAGAAATGGGTTAATAAGATTGGAGCCTTTTAAAGAGGATGGGACTTTAAAAGATGATTTAACAATCCGCAAATCAGATTTAACGGACATTGGTAATGAGTTATTTACAATTTATTATCCGAAATGGTCGAATTATATAGACCGTGGGGGAACGATAGAAAATACTAGAATATTAGAAAATGGTTTAAAGGCTCTGCAATCGCGAAAAAGCTAAAATCTGATTTTTATTCATCTTTCTGTGTCCTGATGGAATAGCATGTGCCTCCCTGCATCTCCAGTTTTGTGCTGTCCTGAGTCACAAGCAGCCTGGGAAAGCGGAAGGGATTGAAAACAACAGGATCAGCCATTATTTTTACATAACAAAAGAAAAAGGGGAACAGAAAATCAGCTTTCACTGAATTTCTGTTCCCCTCCTCTTCATACTTTCTTCACATGCTGGAAAAATTCCTCAAGTGTCCAGTCGTTCTCATAAATGACGCTGGCGGCCTTCTCGCCGACATAGCGGAAATGCCAAGGCTCGAACTGGTAGCCGGTCACGGCCTCTTTCCCTTTCGGATAGCGGAGGATAAAGCCGTATTTATGGGCATTCTCCTTCAGCCACTTTCCTTCCGCGGTCGCTTCGAATTCCTCCGTCAGCAAATAGTTGGCACTCTCTGCGGTAATGTCCATCGTCAGCCCAGTCTGGTGCTCACTGCTTCCCGGAATGGCGACTGCCTGGGCCGCCTGTTCTTCGCCGACCCGATTCACTTCAGCCTGAAAAACAGCTTCCTGGCGAGCATAAGATCTGTATCCCGAAGCCGCGAACAAATAGATGCCTTCCGCTTCTGCTCCCTGGAACATCTTTTCAAGTGCATGGCCCGCCTCTTCCCTCATATAACTCTTCTCGATGTCTTCGTCACCGAACGGAAAACGGACGGCGGGACGGATCAGGTCAGCTGGTGCGTATGTCCCCGGCAGCGAGTACGTTTTATTGACGAGCGCCATCATGTTCTCAGGATTAAGGATCACCTTTTCTCCGTTCGTTTCTTGGATTTCATTGAAATAGACAGCCTCAAGCTCGAGACCAGTCTCTTCACTCTCTGTATTTTCTTCTGGCGGCTTCACCGCTTGCCCGCTATTCTCTTCAGGCTGCGGTGTCTCCACCTCCGGCTCCGCTGTTTCTTCAGGAGCAGGTTTTATTTTATTCAAAAGGTTTTGCGGCTGGCATGCCGTAAGCAATACGGCTGCCAGCAAAATTCCGATCATTTTTTTCATGTTAATCCCCGATTTCTGTTAAAGCTTCATTTATGCAGGCTGGATGGCCGCTTCTAGTGCGACTTCAATCATTTCATTGAACGTCGTCTGCCGCTCTTCTGAAGTCGTTTCTTCCCCTGTCAGGATATGGTCGCTCACAGTCAGGATCGACAAAGCGCGGCGTCCGAATTTCGCAGCGAGTGTGTACAGCGCGGACGTCTCCATTTCAATTGCAAGGATGCCGTATTTTGCCCATTTTTCATGGTCGGCGTTGTCATTATAGAACATGTCCGCGGTAAATACATTGCCCGCTTTCAAATGCAATCCCTTTTCCATGCCTGCATCGTATGCATTTTTCAAAAGATCGAATGACGCACAAGGGGCGTAGTCGATACCGCCGAACGTCAGCTTGTTCATTTGTGAGTCGGTCGAAGCCGTCATCGCCAAAATGACGTCACGCACCTTTACGTCTTTCTGGATCGCTCCGCATGTGCCGACACGTATCAAGTTTTTCACATTATAGCTTTGTATGAGTTCATTTACGTAAATAGAGATGGATGGGACGCCCATTCCTGTTCCTTGGACGGAAATCCGCTTCCCTTTATATTCGCCGGTGAACCCGAGCATATTTCTCACTTCGTTGTAGCAGGTGACATTTTCAAGAAAAGTTTCGGCAATATATTTCGCCCGCAGCGGATCTCCCGGCAGCAATACCGTTTCCGCAATCTCGTTTTGTCCCGCACCGATATGTACGCTCATTTGTTATTCCTCCTGTATTTCATCTATCCCGGGCAGAAAAAACAGCCCGATCCTCTCACCATCTTAACAGAATCACGCTTAGAAGTCTCATTGAAAAAAGTCAAAACCAGCCAGCCGGGCAGCAAAAAGCGCAGGCAAGGTCACTTTCGACCTGAACCTGCGCAGGGGTTTAATCGTCTATCTCTTCCTCATCTATCATGCATTTTGACAGCAGATAATCGAAGACAATATCCGCCAATTCGTCCGTCTCTTCTTCAGCGGGCACATAGCCGCGGCTGACGAGCTCCCGGAAGAAAAAATCAGCGATCTCTTCCGTATCGATATACACCTCAATTTCCTTCATCCCATCAGCCCCTTTTTTCATTGTTCCGATTCGATATATAAGTCCCATGCCTCATCAAACAAGGCGAGAGATGGCAAATACTGCCCATTCAGCTCCAAGTAGGCCGACAGTTCATGATAATCCTCCGACTCTTTCGGAAAACTGAGGTCGTCGTAGGCATCATTTGCGAACTGTGTGAGCGGATCCTTAGCGGCAGGTTGTCTGAATTTCATTAAAAAACGGTAGAATGATTTTTGCATGAACATCGCCTCTTTGCCAAACGGTATTGATACCAATATATCGAATTGGACTGCTTCCGTAAATATATTCACTCAAAATCAAAATAATTCCGCTTCAATATTCGCGGAAGCGACATGAAGTCTCGATAGCTGATTTCCTTTTCGAGCTGGCGGCGGTCGATCAGGAATAGCTGGTCTTCGATTTCCTTCGTCATTTTATCGTCCTGGTATTCAATCCCGCAAGCGGGACAATGGATGGTCGGTGTATCAGTGATCTCGATTGACTTCGTCCCCTCGGGCAGCTCCCAGAATACGGGCCGGCTGACAAGCTCCGCGCCCTGTTCGCCGCACCAATCGCAGGCGCGGATCATGACGGCGCCTCTTTTTGCTGTTCTTCCATCTTTTTCAGCTGCGACTTGTATTTCTTTTCTTTTAGTTGGTCGCGCTTCTCACGGAAGTCTTTCAAGCTTGAGTGCGCCGGATCGGCTTGGAACGTCTCCCGCCGATTCATCCTTTCCAGTTCTTTCGGTATGATTGACTGACGGCTTTCGTTGAGGAGTCCGGTGATGCCGGTCCGGGTGTTGTACGTTTCCATTTCAGGATAGACCTTTTTAAAATACCTTTCCGCTCTCCCGGGAACGTATTGTTCCGGCTCCGGATAAGCGGCGATCACCCCTTCAAAATTGCGCAGGACGGTCTTATCCGGGCTTTGGGAAATGATATTGTTCGGCTGGACGGCAATCTTCCCCCCGCCGCCAGGAGCATCGACGACGAAAGTCGGAATTGCGTATCCGGAAGTATGACCGCGCAAGCCCTCGATGATTTCGAGCCCTTTTGAAACAGGTGCCCGGAAATGGCCGATTCCCTCGGATAGATCACACTGGTATATATAGTAGGGACGGACGCGTATTTTCACGAGGTCATGCATCAGTTTTTTCATGATCGGCAAGCTGTCGTTGATGCCTGCGAGAATGACAGATTGATTGCCGACGGGAACACCGGCGTCCGCAAGCATTTCACAAGCCTTCTTCGCTTCCTCGGTGATTTCGATTGAGGTGTTGAAATGAGTGTTCAGCCAGATGGGATGATATTTCCGGAGCGTCTCGCACAGTTTTTCTGTAATTCTTTGCGGAAACACGACCGGTGCCCTCGTTCCGATCCGGATGATCTCGACATGAGGAATCTCCCTCAGGTTTTTCAGGATGTATTCGAGCACTTGGTCGTTGATGAGCAGCCCATCCCCGCCCGACAATAGCACGTCCCGCACCTCCGGAGTCCGGCGGATGTAATCAATAGCCGCATCCATCTGTTTTTTTGGCACGCCCATACCGATCTGTCCGGAGAACCTTCTCCGCGTACAATAACGGCAATACATCGAGCACTGGTTCGTCACGAGGAACAGCACACGGTCCGGATAGCGGTGCGTCAGCCCGGGCACAGGGGAATCCTCGTCCTCATGAAGGGGATCTTCCTGGTCAAAGCGTGTTTTATTCAATTCTTGTATAAGAGGAACGGACTGCATACGGATCGGGCATTCCGGATCATCAGGATCCATCAGCCATGCATAGTAAGGCGTAATATTGAGCGGGATTGTTTTCGTGGCGATTTTCACTCCCTCTTCCTCTTCAGGAGTGAGGTTGATCACTTTGCGCAAGTCCTCCAATGTCTTCACCGTGTTCGTCAGCTGCCACAACCAGTCATTCCATTTCTCCTCGGGGACATCTTTCCACAGTTCAATATCCTTCCAATGTCGTTTGGGAGCATACAGATCAAACTTCATCGTCATCCCTCCGATTGAAGGCAAAATGTTGAGGATAATAAAGCAGCGGCCGCCTTCCCTACTACTATATGTCGGCTTGGGGGAAAATGTCCTGCCCGCATCCGCTCAAGTCTTTCACCCAGACATTCATGTTCTCAAGCTCATGGTCAAAATAGCAATTGTTGACGAGCCTCCCTCTGTACCTGTAGCCAAGTCGATAAAAAGCCGCATTCATGCCGAAAGAGGATGCGCGTGAAAGCGAATAGGCCATAAAGATTCCTTCTGCCCTCAGCTTCTCTTCAAGCTTCCGCAAAATGATCTGGACGTGTCCTTCCTTGCGGTGCTCAGGATGTGTCGCACAGTCGGTCATTTCCGCATTCCGGTTTTTGCGGCAAATTTCCGCTGAAGCTGCGCTGATTACGTTGCCATCTTCTTCAGCGAAAAGGAAAATCGTCCCCCTTCCGATCGATTCCCGGATATAAGCCGGGTCTGCAATCGGAACCGGATAGCTTTGGAAGATTCCGGTATAAAACCGGGCCAATTTTTCACTGTCTCCGTCAGCTGCCTCATTGATTTCCCGGCTTGGTACGGGTTCCTTAGCGGCCGGCCGCAGCCGGATTGCCTGCAGGATATTTTCTTCTTTCTCCCAGTTTTTTGTTTCTCTCCGGGCCTGCTTCAAATATTTCGCCAAAATCACCGCATCACTGCCATGGAAGTAACGGTCGAGCCAGCCCTCGATGCTGTAGCCTGCCTCGATAAACGGCAATATGTCCTCGCGCTTGCTTTTGACAATCAGTTTCTCGGCACCGATTTCAACTGCCCGGTCCTGTAAAAAGCGGGAGACTTCATCGATATTGCCTGTATAGTCGTCGAGCCGGACTCTGCGGTTTGCCGTGTCTTCGCAGTAGTCGATGAAAAAGCGAGAATCGGTCCTTTCTGTCAAAGCGCATCACCCTTTCGTCTCAACGCCACACCAGAGAACGATCGTCAAGGCAAGCACTTCCGCTGCCTTTAACATGGATTCCAGTACAATGAACTCATTCGCCTGGTGGGCAGCTGCAGTATCGCCCGGTCCGAAGACGAGAACCGGGGTATCGCCCCATTCAGCGAGAATGCCGCCGTCCGTCCCCCAGGGAGAGGCTTCGACAACGGGCAATACGCCGAATACCCGTTCAAATGCGAATGACGCAGTCTCAATTAGCGGATGTTTCGTATCTGTATCGGCCGGCTGCCATCTTCCGCCGAACCATTCGACTTCCGGCTGGTTCTTTCGCAGCCATGGATCCTTTTCCGCACAAGCTTGTATTGCTATCTCCAGTTCCTTTTCCGCTTGCGCCGTCGACTCACCAGGCGCGACGCCCATCCTTCCTTCGATCACGACGGCATCGGCGACAGAGGACGGCCATGTTCCGCCGGCAATTTTTCCGATGTTGATCGGAATTGGGATCGGCGTCTGTTTGTACAGCGGGTCGGTGATCCGGGCATTCCGTTCTTTCTCCAACTCTTCAAGCGCCCGTACGACGAGGAAGGCCTTCTCGATCGCACTTACCCCTTCATACCGCGTTCCTCCATGGGCCGCTTTCCCTTTGATTTTTACCCGGAACCACATCGACCCTTGCTGCTTCGGGAAAAATTTCAGATTCGTCGGCTCGGTGATAATCGCCCCGTCCGCCCGGTAGCCGCGGAGGACCGCGGACAGTGTTCCCGCACCTCCGCTTTCTTCTTCAATCACGCTTTGGAACACAACATCGCCCTTGAGACGGATCCCGTTTTTTTGCAGCGCTTCGATCGCAAGGAGGAAAGCAACAGCGCCACCTTTCATGTCGGTTGTTCCTCTGCCGGTCATTTTTCCATCCTTGACGGCTCCGCTGAACGGGTCCGCCTCCCAATCGGCCAAATCGCCTTCAGGCACGACATCAACATGGCTGTTCAAAATAATCGATCGACCACCCCCAGCCCCTTTCCAGATGGCCGCTGCATTCGGATGGCCGCTGAAATCTTCCCGGTCCGAATGGAAAAAAGGATGCGACCGCATCGAATCCCCGTTTATTTCCCATATGTCCAGTTCAAGGCCGAGCTCCCGACATTTTTCGATGATAACCGCCTGAGCCGGGCTCTCGTTCCCTCTCACACTGTTTTCCTGGACGAGCCGCTGCAGCAGCCGAACGCCGTCATCCTGATGATCCGCCAGCCATTTCTGCACACCTTTTTGGATTGTTTTCATGTATCGCCCTCCCCTGGTATCCGCACCTTCTCTGAAACCGTGAATGGAGCTTCCGTCATGGCAGCAAGCTGATCGATGCCTATCTGCGAAAATAGTTCTTCAAGCACGAGCTGCCCGTCCCTGATCGTGAAGACCCCTTGATCCGTGATGACCATCGATACGCAGTTTTTGGCAGTGAGCGGAAGCCCGCATTCCTTTCTCAGCTTGCTACGGCCGTATTTATCGGTATGCTTCATCATGACGATGACACGCTTCGAGTGTTCCGCCAGCTCCACTGCACCCCCGATACCGGGCACCCGCTTGCCGGGAACAATCCAATTGGCCAAGTCGCCAGATGCACTCACTTCAAGCGCACCGAGAATCGACAGGTCAATGAATCCCCGCCTGATCATGCCGAATGCGATGGCGGAATCGAAATACGAGCCTCCCGTTGCCAACGTGACAGGGAGTCCGCCGGCATTGCATAGATTCCCATCCTCCTCCCCGGCCGAGGGACTTTGACCGATGCCGAGAATGCCGTTTTCCGCCTGGAACATCACCTTTCTGCCGGCTGGGAGACAGTCCGGTACAAGGGATGGTAGACCGATGCCTAAATTGACAATCATTCCGTCTTGTATTTCCGCAGCCGCCCGCTCGGCCATCGCTCTCATTACCGCTCCCATGCCCATTTCCAGTTCACCCCTTTTGACTCGACAATCCTGTCGACGAAAATGCCCGGCGTCACAATTTCTTCGGGATCGAGACACCCGAAAGGCACAATTTCCTCCGCTTCGACAACCGTGAAATCGGCCGCCATAGCGACAAGCGGGTTCGTATTCCTTGCACTCTTGTCATAGATCAGATTGCCGAATTCATCTGCCTTTTTCGCATAGACGATGCCGATATCGGCTGTGAGCGCCGGCTCAAACAGCAAGGTGTTCCCTTCGATCACAAACCGTTTTTTCTCCCGGCTCAAGTGTGAATTATCGATGCCGATATCTGTGGCAATCCCGGCCAGGCCGACGCCGCCTGCCCGAATCCTTTCGGCCAAGATCCCCTGCGGTGAAAATTCAACCTCAATCCCACCTCTTCCGAGCAGGTCGCCGCATACAGGATTGGAACCGATATGAGAGGCGATCAGCCGCTTCGCCCGCCCTGCGACAATTACTTTGCCGATACCGATTTCAGGGAAGCCGGCATCATTGCCGATCAGCGTCAGATCTTGGGCATTTGAAGCGAGGAGGGCATCAATCAGGCCAGGAGGGGTGCCGACGCCGCCAAAGCCGCCAAACAGCACCGACATGCCAGTCTTGAAATAACTCTTGGCTTCATCAATCGCCATTCGCTTGTTCACGCCGCTGTTCATTGCCTCCCCCCTCCTTTTCCTTCATCTTTTGTTCGAAAGCTCGAATTGACCTTTCAAAAAGAAGGACGAGCTGCTTCAAATCCTCTTCTTTGCAATTCAGCGGAGGGGCGATGAGGACAGCGGCTCCGGACCGTCCATCCGGTCCTGCAGCGGCCGGGTATAGCAGCAATCCCTCATGCTTCGCCAGGCTGACAAGTGTCTCGGTCGCCTGCCGTGCTGTAGGAAAAGGTCTCTTCGTCTTTTTGTCTGCGACAAGCTCTACTCCAATCAGCAACCCTTTTCCTCTGATGTCTCCGATCAAGGGCGACCGTTTTTTTATGTTTTCAAGTTCCTGCATAAGCCTATTGCCGTTTTCCTCCGCTGCTACAAACAGACTGTCTTGTTCAAGAACATCCAGCACGGCAAGCGCGACTGAGGCCGAGAGCGGGTTTGCGGAAAACGTATGTCCGCTCATGATCGCCCCCGAACCAGTTGCGATCGGCTCGATCACGTCCCTTTTGGCAAGCACTGCCGCTATCGGCGTGTAGCCGGCTCCCAGCCCCTTACCGAGGAGGACAATGTCGGGCGAAGCATCCCAATGCGACATGGCGAGCATCGGCCCTGTCCTTCCGCATCCGGTCATCACCTCATCCGCGATGAAAAGCACATCATGGCGCCGGCAGATTTCTTCGATTTTTTCATAGTAGCCTGCCGGCGGTGTAATCGCCCCGCCAGCAGCACCGATGATCGGTTCAGCGATAAAGGCGGCAATTTTTTCCGCGCCGATCCGGGCGATCGTTGTTTCCAGCTGGGATGCGCAAAACAGCCCGCACTCCGGGTACTCCTTTCCGAACGGGCAACGGTAGCAATAAGGAGGCTCAATCAGCGGCGTCCCGGAAAGCTCGTGGGCGAAAATTTCCCGTCTCGCCGGATGTCCGGAAAGGGAAAGGGCACCCATTGTAATGCCGTGATAGCTCATCCATCTGGAAAGAATGAGCCGCTTTTCCGGCTTCCCTTTCTCCTGCCAGTGCTGAATCGCCATTTTCGCTCCGGTTTCTGCCGCCTCTGATCCGCTATTTACCAAAAAGGTTGATTCATACTTTTTTCCTGTCAATTTGAATAATTGTTCCGCTAGCTTTTCCGCCGGCTCATTGGAAAACTGGGACCGGTATGTGAAGGCAAGCCTCTCCGCCTGGCTCCCGGCCGTTTCCGCAATCTTCTTCTGGCCATGGCCTAAATTGGCCGATGCCGCGCCGGAACAGCCATCAAGATACCGCTTCCCATCCTCGTCAAAAAGATAGGCACCTTCCCCTTTCACCGCCCGCTTATACGGCTCGTTCAACAGAGGCTTTATCAGAAAGGACCGTCGCAAATGAAAACACCTCCCGTACTAAAAGATATGCGTACGGGAGGCAATCATTCGGTTTTATGAAGCACCAGGGAAGGGATCGTAAACGCCCTTTTCAATTTAGATTTACAAAATTTGTTTAGCTACGAAATCCAGAAGGCGGTCCAATGAATGAATTTCGGCGTCAGGCGTAATTTCAGTGTGATTCAAGGTCATATGAGGATTGAACCAAATGCCTTTCATCTTTGCATTTTGTGAACCGCCAATATCATTTTCGATATGATCGCCAACGAATACCGCAGCTTCCGGCAGTACAGCGAGCCTCTGTAATGCGAGTTCAAATATCCTTTTGTCGGGTTTGCGATAGCCCGCTTCTTCCGAAATGACGACGACATCCACTAGGCGATCTAAATTTGTTTGCCTGATTTTTGCTTTTTGTCTAAGTGTAGAGCCGTTGGTGATGATGGCAACTTTTGCTTGCCGCTTGATCGCTTCGACAATTTTCAGCGTGTTCGGATCGATCGAAAAACATTTTGGAAAATGGCTGTTCCAAAAATCCTGCATATCAGTGCGCGACAGTTGATTGATTGGAGGGAAATCCGCGAAAAACGGTTCCAAAACAGCCGTCTTATCTCCGTTTCCATAACTAGCGTGATCATATTCCTTAAATGACTGTCTCATTTCTTTCTTCATAGAAGGCTCTACATTCGAATAACACGTTTCTAACAGGACGGAGAACAGTTTATCTATTGCTCTCTCTCGATCAATCAAGGTATCATCCAGATCAAATAGCACCGCTTCATATCTTTTCAATCGCTTCACAGCCTTTCCGACCTTGATTATAACGGCGCTGGCGGATGAATCTGTTCATCAAAATTCAGGTCCAGCAATTGGCCGGCATGAACCAAACCGGAACCAAAGCCATACAACAGAACCCGGTCGCCATTTTTCACTTTCCCCTCACGAATGCCAAGGTCGAGTGCCAATGGAATCGTGGCGGCAGATGTATTTCCGAAATTCACCAGACTATAAAGCGTTTTTTCCATCGGAATTCCTAGTCTTTCAGAAACCGGTTCAATCAGCCTTAGGTTGGCGCTATGCGGGATGAACCAATCCACCGCCTCTACACCAGTCTGCGCTTTCTCGAGCAGCTGTTTCACACTTTCCGGGACATTCCTGACAACCCAGCGGAAAACTTCCCTTCCGTTTTGAACGAGGCACTCCGTATCGACGAGCTCGACACCATTCACCTTTCTAGAAAGTCCGGGACGATATACATGCTGTGCTCCGCTGCCGTCACTCCCCAAATGATATTCGAGGAAGCTTTTCGCCCCTTCGTCCCTCTCCACCAGTACGGCACCTGCACCATCGCCAAATAAAATACAGGTGTTTCTGTCTGTATAATCGGTAATTTTCGAAAGAGTGTCAGCTCCGAGAACAAGCACCTTTTTATGGAGTCCAGAGGCAATGAAAGTGTGAGCTGTATGCAAGGCATAAACAAATCCGGCACAGGCCGCACTCAGATCCATCGCCCCTGTGTGAGCAATTTGCAAACGGTTTTGCAGGATACTGGCAACAGACGGAAAAGGAAAATCCGGTGTACTCGTAGCGACAATGATCATGTCGACATCGTCAACTTGCTTATCATACCGGTGCATCAAGTCTTTGATGGCAGCCTCGCATAGGTCTGTCGTATATTCATCCCGCCAGCTGATTCTTCTTTCATGAATACCTGTTCTTTGCCGAATCCAGTCGTCCGTTGTTTCCACCATTTGCTCTAAATCGAAATTTGTCAGTCTCTTCTCAGGCACATATGTACCGATGGCGGTTATTCTCGCACCAATCATGAAGTCCACCCCACTTAATATTTATTATCTGATATTAGTACCTAGTGCTAATTATAACCGTTGATTCAACCTCAAATCAAGATAATTCGCCAGTCCACTTTTTTTGAGGCAGTAAAAATAGAAAAAGCTGCCGGGAAACCAGTTCTCACTGATTTCCCGGCAGCCCTGATGTGTTATGGGCAAACCCAGCATGCACCGATGATAATCAACAAAATGAACAACACGACAATTAGCGCGAAATTGTTTCGTACTCCGCAGCCATATCCTCCACCGACAAAACCTCCGCCATAACCGTGGACCGGATAGCATGGATCGTAACAGCCATATCCTCCATACATAGATTCTCACTCCCATTTCTTTATCTTTCGATCTCATTGTATGTATATGAGCCCTTGCCGGTATGTGCGAATGCCCATATCGAATTATTTTGCAATCAGGATGAAAATACAGAAAAAAATGCCTGCAAGGATTGAATCCCAGCAGGCATATCGGCATGATTATTTCATTGTAACTTCCATCACCGGCGATTCGCCAGCAGTAACAGGGCCGTTCGGCTGCTTGCTGATCGATTCAACGTCATCTGAATTTGTGATGATCAGCGGTGTGATGGTGCTTTTCGCTTTTTCGTTCACAAGGTTCATGTCAAAGGAGACAAGACGGTCGCCTTTTTTCACTTTGGATCCTTCAGTAACATGGGCGGTAAAACCTTCCCCGTTCATGCCAACAGTCTCAAGACCGATATGGATCAGGATTTCCGCTCCGTTGACAGCCTTGATGCCTACCGCATGCTTCGTCGGGAAGACTTGGATGATTTCCCCGTCGACCGGAGAAACGATTTCCCCGTTATCCGGAAGAACAGCCACTCCGTCGCCCATCATTTTTTCAGCGAAAACCGGGTCGGGAACCTCTTCGAGCCCTTTCAAATTCCCCGCAGCAGGTGCGTACAATGTAATGGTCTTGCTTACTTTCTCTTGTTTACCGAATAATTTTTTGAACATAATCTCAGCGCCTCTCTATCTCATTCTGTAAATAGTTTTTTGTATGGCCCATATCCTTCTTCATCCAGCTTCTCTTTCGGGATAAAACGCAAAGCTGCAGAGTTGATGCAGTACCTGAGCCTTGTCGGACCCGGTCCGTCATCGAACACGTGGCCCAGATGGGAATCGGCTTCCTTGCTTCGCACTTCTGTCCGGACCATGCCATGGCTTTGGTCCATCTTTTCCACGATCTCTTTCTCTTCGATCGGCTTTGTAAAGCTTGGCCAGCCGCAGCCTGCGTCGTATTTATCCTTTGAGCTGAATAACGGCTTGCCGGATACAATATCCACGTAAATCCCTTCGTCCTCCTTATCCCAAAATTCATTGTGGAAAGGAGGCTCCGTGCCGTTATTCTGTGTCACTTCATACTGGATCCGGGTCAGTCTCTGTTTCAAATCTTCTTTAGTCATTGAACATCCTCCCAATGTTTTTTGATAAAGCCGGCTCGGCCTGAACCGATATGGTAGGAGGTATAGCGTTCTGGGTTCTTTTTATAAAAACCCTGATGTTCCGCTTCAGCGGCATAGAACGGATGGGCAGGCTCGATCGCGACCGCAATTGGCTTGGAGAACCGGCCGCTCGCCTCAAGGTCTCGCTTCGATTGCTCGGCCAATTTCCGCTGCTCTTCGGAGTGGTAGAAGATGACCGGCCGATATGAAACGCCGCGGTCATAAAATTGGCCGCCGCTGTCAGTCGGATCGATCTGCTGCCAATAAACGGCGAGAAGCTTTTCATACGGAAAAATCGATGGGTCGTATGTGATTTCCACTGCTTCCGTATGCCCCGTCGTCCCCGAGCAGACCTGCTCATAGGTCGGATTGGCGACCGAACCGCCTGTGTATCCTGACACGACCTTTTCAATCCCGGGCTGCTCATCGAATGGTTTGACCATGCACCAGAAGCAGCCGCCGGCAAAGGTCGCTTTTTCCAGATGGTTGTCCATATATGCCACCGCCTCACAAAATTTATTGTGCCGGAACAAGCATTTTCATTGTAATATGATTATCCGGCAAATTGAATTCTTCTGCTCGGACCTGGATGCCGCCATTTAGTCTCATTTGATTCAAAGCGACATAAACTTGCTTTTCATCAGGCTGAATCGTCACCCACTCCGGCAATTTATACGCGTCGCTAATGAACTTCAAGATATACGAAACAGGCAGCTTGACACCGCCTAGAGCAAGGCTTTTCTGCTTGAGGACCAAATCCCCGTTTTCCAACGCTGTCGGCTCAAACGTCATCTTCAGATGCAGTGCTTCTGAGAAGACCTCCACTTCGCCGAACAATTCAACCTCGTCACCAAGCAAGACTTGATAATGAATCGGCCCATTCAGTCCTTCTTTTTCAATATAATGGTTGATCAGATCTGTCAGATCCTCTTTCTCCGTCTGAATTGTAAAAGCGGAATACTTTCCTTCCGTTCCCTTTACAGCTGCAGGGGGCTTCACCCCTTCAGGCTCAGAGAATACGAGAATGACTAATCCCGCTGCCGCGATGACGAGCACGGCGACCAGCGAGAAAAATGCTATTTTCCACTTGTTTCTCTTCATATTCATATCTCTTCCCTTTTGAACAAATGATTATTCCGCCAGCTCCCGCAAAATTCCTTCTTCCTCCATCCGCATGTAAATCCGGTCTGCAATCAGCTCATAGCCATGCGGATTCGGATGGAAATAATCGGTATACAGCAGGCTTTCCTCATTGCCTTTAAATATATCTGCCACAGGGACAAAGCGTGCATTATCAAACTCGGAAACTACGGTTAGGCTTTCTTCATTCCAGTTGTCCACGATGATGTCCATCTCCTTGATATTGGAAAACCACTTCATGAACGGATTGTAGATGCCGACGAGCATAATCGGCGCCGTTTCATTTTCGCGGCGGATCGTTTCGAAAATATCCTCAAGCCTTTCGCTGTATCCCTTTTCCGCAGCAACAAATTTTTTCAGCTGCAAGCCCATCAAGTTCTCCTTGAATACTTGCATCACGTCGTTGCCGCCAATCGTAATGATGATCAAGTCCGCGTCACGGACAGCGTTTTTCACCTTTTTTTGCTTAAGCCTGGTCAACAGCTGATCTGTCCGATTTCCTTTTACACCGAAATTCTCAAAATCCGCTTTATTGATTCCACGATTTCCTTCCAGCTTCTCCTGCAATCTCGGGATGTACCCTCCTAAGCCTTCCAGTCCGCCTACGCCTTGGGTGAGAGAATCTCCCGCGGCCACCACTTTAATGTCTTTCGGAAAGAATCCGACAGGCGGTTGCTGCTTCATTTCATGCTGGTACTCCCTTGAAGCTGATTGCCTCGCCGGCTCCACAGAAGAGCAGCCGGCAAGAGCGAGAAGCAGGCTGATTAGCAAGAGAATGCTCCTCTTCAATCCTTCTCACCTGCACTCCGTCTCAAAAATTAGTATAGCATGCGATTGTTGTTTGCCTATAATGAAAAGAGCGATCACGAAGATCGCTGCAGACTGCTTTTGACTCTTCCACCCGAAAAAGGAGCGGGCTCCCGCCGCCTATTCGGCGTAGTACATGAACCCGATAGCTCCTGCTCCGGTGTGCGTGCTGATAACAGGCGTCGCCTCAGAAATTTCTACATGCAAAAATCCGGTAAGCTCTTCGATTTTATGCTTGACTGAGGTCGCCAGTTCAAGCGCGTCTGCGTGGGAAATCGCCACTTGCTTAATTGTCTTTCCTTTTACGTCTTCCATAAACTCTTTTATTAAATATTTGATCGCCTGGGTCTGGCTGCGAACCTTTGTGACGGCTGTGAGTTCCCCATGCTCCAGCATGGCGATCGGCTTGATGTTCAGCAATGAGCCGATCATCGCTTTCGCTTTGCCGATCCGGCCCCCTTTGACAAGGTTCTCCAACGTATTAACAACAAGGTAGAGTCTTGTCTCATCCCGTACACGGTTGATCCGTTCAACGATTTCATCCATTGATGCGCCTTTTTCGGCCAATTCGGCCGCTGCTTTTGCCTGGAAGGCCAGCGCACGAGATATATAGAGAGAGTCTATGACTGTTACTTTCGTTTCCGTCATTTCGGATGCACTTCTCGCTGCCTCGGCCGTACCGCTTAACTTTCCTGTCATATGCAAAGACAAAATTTCACTGCCGTCACTGCCGAGCTCATCGTATAGCTTGACGAACTCGCCCACCGCCGGCTGCGAACTTTTCGGAAGCACAGCGGATGCCCCCATCCTTGCCATGAATTGGGCAGGGCTCAATTCAACACGATCCAAAAAGGTTTCTCCGTCAATTGAAATGGATAAAGGAATAACATGTATGTGCAAATCAGTTGCTTCTTTGAGTGATAGATCACATGTAGAGTCGGTAACGACCTTGATTTTACGCATCGGGCCACATCCTTTTTATATTCTTCATCATTATACATGTTTCACGGCTGAATAGATAGAATAATACATGTCGAAATTCGTACGTTAGGAGCGTGATTCCATTGCTTTTTAAACATTTTCCCCGTATGATGAAACAACAGGGAAACGGGGGCAATGATATGGAAACAACCTTTTATATCGATGGTGAAACGTATAACTGGAAAGAGGAATTGGCAAACGCCATTACGCACGGAATCGGATTTTTGCTCAGCATCCCGGCACTTGTCGTACTGATTGTATCTGCGGCGAAGCAAGGGCCGATGGAAGTGGTCAGCTTTACGATTTTCGGCATTACAATGATGCTCCTTTACCTTTTTTCAACGATGCTGCACAGCTTTAAACCTTCCAAAGCAAAAAACCTTTTCGCGATTTTGGACCATTCAGCAATCTACCTGCTCATCGCTGGAACATACACTCCGCTTGTGCTGGTCAGCCTGAAAGGGGCTTTGGGCTGGACGCTGTTCGGAATCATCTGGGGACTTGCTATTGCCGGCATTGCCTTCAAATGCGTGCTGATCAATAAGTTCCGTGTACTGTCCACCATTTTTTACTTGGCCATGGGCTGGCTTGTCATCATTGCCATTAAACCGCTATACACGAGTTTGAGCCCGTCCGGATTCATGCTGCTCTTGACCGGAGGCATCCTTTACTCAGTCGGCGCCATTTTCTACATCTGGCGAAACCTTCCGTACTCCCATGCGATCTGGCATTTGTTTGTTATCGCTGGCAGTGCCTGCATGTATTTCTGTATTTTAATTTATGTCTGACACAAAAGCGGGACTCGTCCGGAGTGGATGAACCCCGCTTTTTTTTTACCTTTCTTTCCTCAACTTATCGTTCCGGAGTTCCGACTCTCCCATTTCTTTCTCGCTTCCGAGTATTAATCGACTATTCTCCCCTCGAGCAAGCTTTTTCGAACCACCCGGACTGAATCTGTAATAGCTAGTCCAAACTATCATAGAACAAGTTTTACTAACTTTATTAGTTTTTTGAAATGCTGAAGACAATGCTTGTTCGCAACTCTAACAATCATGCAGCTATTGAGGAGATGTTTTTTATGATAAAAAGAGAAGAAATATTCACTTATGTAAAAGAAAAATTCGGAACAGAGCCAGACTACCCTTGGTCTAAGCATCAAGAGTATGCGGTATTAAGAAATTATAGGAATGGCAAGTGGTATGGAGTGATAATGAATGTACCGAGAGTCAAACTAGGTTTACCAGGAGAAGGAAATGTTGAAATAATGAACGTAAAGGGAAATCCAGAATTCAACAGTTTATCAAGGGGGCAACAAGGAGTTCTGCCTGCATATCATATGAATAAGGAGCATTGGATTACAATTGTTTTGGATAGTTCTTTTCCCAAAAATGAAATCTACGATTTGATAGATTTCAGTTACAATTTAATAAAATAAAAATTAACATACTTAACGATTCAGCCAGCAGGTTTATTAGCGAGTGCATTTAGTGGGCCTCTGATTATAAGACTTTAAAAGGGTTTTTCCCTCTTTTGTCGAATACTACTATCATCAAAATCAAAAGGTGGAATGTTATGAATTCGATTGCTTCTCCCATTGCCTGTAAAGTTAATAATGTTTTCATCCATGTTAGCAATTTAAGAAAATCAGCCGAATGGTACAGTGACTTGCTTGGTATTCCGATTGACAAAGATACAGTTGAATCTCCCGTTTATAATATCCCTGTCAAAGCTGAAACTGGAATTACTTTAGATGATCACACATTTGATCCAGGCTTTACGTTAAACCCTTCGAATCATGTGTTATTTAATTTTTTCGTCAGCGATATTGATGAAGCCTATCATTTTGTCAAAAACAAAGGAATCAAGGTGGTAAAAGAAATAGAGCGCATTGGCGATTTCGCCTACTTCAACTTTGAGGATCCGGATGGGAATGTATTAATGATCTGCAATTGTTGAATCAGTTGGGCAAAGGCGGAATAATCCAGCCTTTGCCTTTATTCCGCTATTTATTGTCGCTCCATTTTTTGATCGCTGGTCGCCAATGGCTTCGCAGCATGCGACAGTAGGCCGGCAATTGTCACACCAATTAAAACGAAGATCAATGATTTTAATAATGTGACAGATTCGGCGATCGCTCCCAATACAGGAGGGCCTACAAGGAAAGCAAGATAACCAACCGTAGTCACCGCTCCAACCCGGGTAGCGACACCACGCGGATCATCACCTGCGGCAGATAATCCGACAGGAAAGCCATAGGCTGAACCAAATCCCCAAAAGACAATGCCAATTGCTGCTGCATAATAGTTTCCACTAAAAATAACAATCATGAGTCCGATCGCAGCAGAGATCGCCGATGCCCGGAGAATTGCCACTCTTCCAAATCTGTTTAGAAGGAAGTCACCCACTCCCCGGCTAATCGTCATGGTTGCGACAAATAAACCATACATAAAGGATGCTGATGCGGGAGTTTTTTCATACCCATCTACAATCACTAAGGGCAGCCAATCACCTGCCGAACCTTCAGCAAAAGCCATTCCTAAAACAATAAGTCCGATTAAGACGGTCCTTTGCTCCTTCCAAACAGCGAGTCGCTCCTTGGTCGTCATGGGTGGATCATTGGAATCATTATTATTATCCTGCCCTGTTCCCGCAGGTACGAACCGGAAGAGATAGACAATCAAAACAAATACAATCATTGCGACAACGGATAAATGAGTAATCACAGAAAGATGCAGTTTATTAGCAATCGAACCAAGAATCGCCCCAAAAAATGTTCCTAAGCTGTATACTGCATGAAAACTGGTCAGAATCGACTTTTTTATTTTATGCTCGATTGTTGTTCCCTCTACATTCATCGCAACATCACAAATACCGATTCCATAGCCGAAGAAAGCCAGTCCCATAAAAACAATGATTGCCTCGGTCAGCCATGAGCTCCCTACTCCGACAACGATAAGTCCAAGTGAGCTAAATCCTAGCCCTGCCAGCATGATGACGCGCCCTCCCCAGCGAGCAATAAAATGGCTCGCACAAAGGAGACCGATGATGGAGCCAGCAGACAATCCAAAAATAATCCATCCCATTTGCGCGGTTGATATCCCCAATGCATCACGGATATTCGGGGTTTGAGCTACCCATGACGCCATGGCAAAACCGGATAGGCCAAAATAAAAATAGATCGCCAAGCGCCAAAGTTGAATCTGCCTAGATGTAAGTGCATATCCCATTGAAACCAACTCCCTAGTTCACCAGAAGAATAATATTGATAGAACGAAGATTTATCTAAAGACTTACTAAATTTATCATAGTTTGAATATGGTTACAATGAAGTGGTTTGAGGGATTATCACATTACGGTCATAACAAAAAAGTAACCATCCATTAAACGCCTAGCCAGCATTTGGGTTGGTTACTTGTTCAGTGCTTTGTAGTTATTCAAACTTAAATGAATCGTTGAACTGGATCGACTCTTGGACATATTGGCGAATCACCTAACTTATTTCTCGCTTATATTTTCAACTCGTTCCTTAGAAAGCCCTGATAGGCGGATAACGGTTTCAACATCGACCGCTTCTTGTAGCCGTCCGTTTTGCAGTCCTTAGTATTCCTTCTGTAATCCCCTCTTTAATTCCTTCTTGCCGTGCTTCAATTCCCTCCCATTCCTTGAAGATGTCCTCATTAGCGCCTGCTCAAACAGCTGCGCGCCACCGATGACGAAATGCTCCTCGTCGGACTGCTTAGACGGTTTCAAGTCTTTGAGGCTATGGAGGATGTCCACACTTTCAGTAGCGGAAAAATCAGCCTACCTGGTCAAGACTATAAAAACCGTTAATTTGCTTTGTGCGCACCCTTATCAAACTTGGCTGACTCATTATTCTCCTAAGACCTTTAACTTAATTGGTGTGTCATTGATTTGCTTAACACTTCGCCAGGAAGGCCCTCAATTTCACAAATCATCTCAGAAGTAAACCCCAATTTGATTAAAATTTTTCGAGAAGCAATATTGTCCGGGTCAATCACAGCTTTCAGGGTAGTCAGTTGGGCTGATTTCGCCATATGAATGAGTTGTTTTAATTTGGACAGGGTTAACATAATTTACTTATGATCTATTATCTGAATAAGATTACCGCACGTATCGTCGAAGACAGCCAATGTGTTGTCTCCCGCCACTGTCGGCTTCATAGTAAACTTGACACCAAGACTCAATAATCTTTCGTACTCCTTTTGAACATCGGCAACGCCAAACATTGTTGCTGGGATACCTTGCTCAAATAGTTTCTCTTGATAATCTTTGGCGACTGGATTGACATTTGGTTCGAGTATAAGCTCGGTACCGTCCTGGCTGTCAGGAGAAACAAGCGCTATCCATCTAAATTCACCGGCTGGAACGTCATGCTTTTTTAGAAAACCAAGCGTTTCTGAATAAAATTTTAAAGCCTTTTCTTGATTGTCTACAAATAAACTGGTAACGATGATTTTCATATATTTTCCCTCCTAGAATGCCTGTGATGTACACACGGTCGGCATATGGATACGCCTGCTTAAACAGCTTGGCCCCAATGATGACAAATTACTCTCATTGGACTGCTTGTACGGTTTTCCAAAAAATCAGCCTGTCTGGGACAAGGCTGCTGTTTTCCTTCCCATAGCCCTTACTTCAATTCGCCCCTAAATAATGGGTCTTCAATTCGACCTCTTTTAAGGTGTTATCAAAAGATACTTGATAGGCCTTTGCATCCGGCCTTGAACTAATAATTCCCCTTAATTCTTGGTCAATAAAGTGAAGTGCGGCACCATCATCACAGGCAATGCCAGCTTTAATTTTGCCTTCGGCTATGAGTTTCTGGTAGGAAGGTCTTCGGTTTTCTTCTCCATCGTAATGAGGACAGTTGCTGCCTTTTAGGTATCCCAAACCCTTTATTGGTTCGAGCCTGTCTCCGTATGAGTCCGTAACTCCCTCTTCAAACCAGCAAATCGAACCTGCACTTATGCCGGCTAATACGATTCCCTTCTCCCAAGCTTTTTTTAAAATCGTATCCAATCCCCATTCTTTCCATAACACAAGTAGATTTTTTGTATTTCCGCCACCAACATAAATAATATCTTTCTTTAAGATAAAACTCTCCAGATCTCTTGTAGGTGGTTTAAATAGCGATAGATGGGAAGGCTGGCAATTTTCTTTTTCAAAGAAGTGATAAAATCTGGAAATATAATTATCCGAGTCGCCACTTGCAGTTGGAATAAAACAAACTTTTGGACTTGTTTTAGAGGACTGGCTAAGAATATATCGATCTAATAACGGATTTTCGGGTTCCATTGAGAATCCCCCGCCACCCAAGGTAATGATTTGTCTCATTCCATCCATCCTTTCGGAAGTGAAACGCAAGTCGAGCTCCTTGAAAACCGGATTTTATTTTTTCTCATACGTCCTAAAATAATAATCGTACGGGTTCTTCTCGTCCTTGACGCCCTTCGTTTCGGAAACGAGTTCCCACTCGGCACTGTCCCACTCGGGGAACCAAGTGTCTCCGGCAAATTCTTCATCAATGAAAGTTATGTACATCCGGTCGGCATAGGGAAGCGCCTGCTCAAACAGCTGCGCGCCGCCGATGACAAAATGCTCCTCGTCGGATTCCTTATATTGTTCCAGATCTTTGAGACTATGAAGGATGTCCACGCCTTCAGCGGCGGAAAAATCAGTTTGTCTCGTTAAAACTGCTGACTTCCTTCCAGGCAAAGGCCTGCCGATCGATTCGTATGTTTTCCTGCCCATGATGATCGTATGGCCCATCGTCGTCTTTTTAAAAAACTGCAAATCATTCGGGAGGCGCCACGGTAATTCGTTGTCTTTCCCGATGGTCCGGTTCCGGTCGTATGCGACTAACAATGAAATCATCTCGTTCTCTCCTTCCGTCAAACAGCGATTGGCGCCTTAATCGGCGGATGCGGATCGTATCCTTCAACCGAAAGATCTTCCATGCTGATAGAAAAAATAGACTCCAAATCCGGATTGATTTTGAGTATCGGCAGCTTCCTTGGCTCCCGCTTAAGCTGAAGTTTTACCTGATCGACATGATTGGAATAAATATGGGCATCGCCGAGCGTATGAACGAATTCGCCTGGTTCCAGTCCGCATTCAAAGGCGACGAGATGCGTCAGCAAGGCATAGCTTGCGATATTGAACGGAATGCCGAGGAAGATGTCACCGCTTCGCTGGTAGAGCTGGCAGGAGAGCTTTCCATCGGATACGTAAAATTGGTACAGTGTATGGCACGGCGGCAAGGCCATGTTCGGAATATCTTCAACACTCCAGCTTGTGACGATATGGCGCCGTGATTCCGGATTCGTCTTCAAATCATGAATGACATTTTTCAGTTGATCGATCGTCTCACCAGTGGATGTTTTCCATTCACGCCATTGCTTGCCGTAAATATTGCCGAGCTCGCCGTATTTTGCTGCGAATGCTTCATCTTCCAAAATCCTTTTTGTGAACTTTTCCATTTCTACACGGTAAACCGCTTCAAATTCTTTGTCCACGGCAGCTCGCCTGCCGAAATCGGACATGTCCGGGCCTTCATATTCACTGCTCTCAACCCAGTTTTTAAAAGCCCATTCATCCCAAATATGGTTATTATGCTGGAGAAGGAAGCGGATATTTGTATCGCCCCGCATAAACCAGATCAGTTCGCTTGCAATGAGGCGAAAGGAGACGCGTTTCGTCGTTAAGAGCGGAAAGCCTTCGCTGAGATCGAACCGCATCTGGTGACCGAATGTCGAGATGGTTCCGGTTCCCGTTCTGTCTCCTCTCGCTGTTCCTTTTTCCAGTACGTGTTTGCATAAATCCAAATAGGCCTGTTCACTGGCGCTCATTTGCAACATTCCTTTCCTCTCTTAGACACCTAGTTTTTCAAAAAAGCGGTACATGGAAGGCGCATGCTGTGCCAATTCTGTCCGCGTTTCATCAGAATAATAGTAATAGGCAAAGCACTCGGCGAAGAACTCCTCTTCATAATCGAGGAAATAATGATTCTCCCCGAACATCGGCTGGCTTTCCTCTCTCCAAGCTTGGACGATTGCCTCTTCATTCTTCGCATCCGCAAAAAGATAATGCTGAAGGGAATGGGCAAATTCATGCAGCTCGAGATTGACGGAGCCATGGCCATGGCCTTTTTCACTGCTGCCGATTTTCACAAGCACTTGTTTCGTGCCGCCGATTCCGGGTACGTCGTCCCAGACCGTCCCGTTATTATAGCCTCTCGGCGATTCCCCTTTCAAGTGTGCGGCACTTGGCTGATCGGTCAAATTTCCTTTAAACAGGATGACCTTTATCTCTTTTTTTGCTGCCTGGTCCAAAACTGCTTCAGGCACACGGTCGAGCCTGCCGACAATCGAAGCCGCTTCCCCTTCGTCAAAACCGCCTTCAGGCAGCAAGACGATGTCATCTAGAGAACGTGAAGAATGCAAAGGCAGCTCTCTTAGCGGAGTCTCCGACAAGGCGACGCCCTCCACCTTCGCTTTTGATATATTTGTTGCCAAAAAGAAGATGAGCACAATCATCACGGATGATCCTATCCATTTTCGCATCGTATCACTTCTTTCAAGTTACCTGTCTGTAACTCTATTATACCATTTGACATCTTCCTGTAATAGGTGCGTTTTATTGGCATGCTTGGACAAAAAAAATACGCCAGGCGGCGTATTTTTTCAGACAGACATCCACTTTGGCGGCGTATTTTTATCCCAATAGATGGTGCCGAGCATGTAATGGGTCTGGAAGTTGTCATGGTATGTGTGGTAATGAAAATTGAACGTGTAGCCTTCCAGCGGCGGACGATCCCTTCTTACGTGGAAGCGGATCACGTCTTCATTCGTTGCACGGTTGTAAATGTGGAAGATCTTTTCGCTCACGCCTCCGCCCGGCTTTTCAGTAATCGCCAGCTGCGTAAGCTCGTCTTCCGGAAACTGTGCAGCTGTCATTTCAATCGCCGACTCGATATTCGGCAGGATAACCTGGCGGAATTCATCCTCAATAACACCGGCAATCTTCGGGCCGAATTTCATGATCGTCTGGCGCTCTGCTTCTTCCAGCAAAGAAGACACAACATCCTCATCGTCCTCCTGCTGCTCAAGCACCGTACTGACAGATGGTGAGTCAAGCGGCCTTGACGAATCAGGCTGCCCCCTTTGCTCCTTGCCAGTTCCCTGGTCCTGTGCCCAGACGGCGTGTGATGGGGTGACGGTTCCAAACGTAAAGATGGAGACCAATATTATTAGGGATTTTCTTAACCATTTTTTCATAAGAGCCTAGCTTCCTTCCCCGGCATGCGGCTTGATACAGTACAAATTCATGATCGGCAGATCCGCAAACAAAGAATCTGTCCGAATTGTTATTACTATCATCTTACCATGCCGGCAGGATGTTTTCATCAAGAAAATCTCCTCAAAATAGAAAATTCGCAAAACAACTTATCAATCTCCTTCTTTTAGTCTAGGCTTGGAGGATCAATCGGCTTAAGCAATGGAAAAAGAATAAGGATGAGGTATAATACTAGTACGCCCATTCGAAAAGGAGGACGGCAAGATGGAAGAAGTTCTTATGACTATCGGCGCTTTTGTCATTTTAGGTTATTTCGTATATTTGACGATCGCAGACTAAACCAAAAATGGGCCTGCAGAGGCCCGGTAAACATGAAAAGGACGGCTAGGGAGCAATATTACTTTCCTAGCCGTCCTTTTGCTTAGCAGTATGTTTCGAACGCCTTGCTGAGATTTTCTACGATTTCCTCGACCTCGTGGTCCTCGATTTCATCCCGCGGGATGAAGTGGACAACCTTGTTGCCGTCTAGAAGCGCCATAGAAGGCGAGGACGGTTCGTAACCCTCAAAATACTCGCGCATTCTCTCTGTCGCTTCCCTATCCTGGCCTGCAAACACGGTGACGAGCCGGTCCGGTTTCTTCGCGGCATCTTCAACAGCCGTGATGGCTGCCGGCCGGGCCAATCCTGCGGCACAGCCACAGACGGAGTTCACGACGACGAGCGTTTTACCCTCCGCCTTTTCCATGAAGCCCTCCACTTCCTCCGCTGTTGTCAGTTCTGCAAACCCTGATGACGTCAGTTCTTCACGCATCGGTTTTACAATTTGTTTCATGTATTCCTCATATGCCATTGACATGCCGATTCCTCCTGATCATTGCTGGATATTTTTTTGTCTTGCCTCGGTCATCTGCTTCCAGACGGAACCCTTTGCTTTCTCTCCGCCTTCGATCCGTTCAATTGCCATCTTTATCTGCAGCTGCACTTCGAATTCAGGATCATTCTCGGCCGCCTTAAGGGCAGGCAGGACGCGCTCGTCCCCTGCTTCATAGAGGAACATCGCCGCACGCCAGCGGACGATTTTACTCTTGTCCTGAAGGGCTTTGGCCATCTCGTCCATCGCCGCCGGGAATCCGAGGTCCGACAAGCAGTCCCCGGCCGTCCGTCTTACTGTGACGGTCTTGTCATGCAGCCCTTCATAAAGATATGGAAGAACCCGTTCATCTTCGATCATGCCGAGATAGACGACTGCCAGGCGGCGGATCGATGATTTATCATCGCGGAGCGCCTTTTCCAGTACCGGCAGGTCTTCAAGCGTCGGCTCCTCCATCCGCTCAAGCAGCTGATACCGTTTCCTCCAATCCGGATCATCAAGCATTTCCGGAGTGAGCTTTAGCATTTGCTTCGCCTGTTTTGCGGCCGCCCGTTCGGGATGAAGTGCCTTTTCCACAAGCTGTGCAAGGCGCTCTTCCGGGTAAGCGGCGCTTAATTCCTCGACGATGTCCTTTCCGAGCCCTTCAAGCTCCCCATAGCGGACACCGAGATCTTTCCATTTCCGTTCAAGCACATAGTTATCGTCCTTCTGCTGTGCTTTCTGCATCGCTTGCAGAAAGCGTTCCGGGAGGCCGAACCTTTTCTCTTCCATGCCAGAATTCAGCTTGACTTGGAGCGGTATGTCTTTGAACATTTGGACATGAACCTCTACTTCGCCAAAATGTTCATTTCCCTGAACGGCCTTTTCCGCAGCCTCTGCCGGGGTTTCGCCAAATGCCGCCCGAACTTCAGGCAGGATTTCCTCCCATGTAAACTTGCCGTTCCTCTCAACCGCAAGGAAATCGGCAACATGGTAGACGCCTTTCACCCCTTCGATCTCCAAAATCGTTTGGATCACAGGGGGAGCACCGGCCGCCTGGTCCTTTTTATAATTATTGCTTTTGCCGGCTGCCAGCTCTTCGTCAAGGATCACTTTCATCGTATTCGGACTTGGAGTCGGCTCAATTGTTTTGATTTTCAACTATACCCCCGCCTTTCTCGCATCATTCCATTTATCCCGTATTATAACATAGGCCGCTTTTCCCCTCTATCGATGGGGACCTTAATCGGCATACTCGGATAAATACGTCCATCTTTCAATCAGCTTTTCCAGTTCTTCATTTGCCGCTTCAATTTTTACAGTCAGTTCCTGGGCTTTTTCAAAATCAGAGCCGACTGCTTCCAGTTCTTCAGTCCATCTGGCAAGATCGCTTTCCGCCGTCTCGATCTTTCCTTCAATCTCATCCCATTCCTTCTGTTCGGAGAAGGTTAGTTTCTTCTTTTTCTTTTCCGGTTCCGGCTTTTTTTCCGCCTTTGGAGCCGGCTTCGGAGCAACGGCTGCTGCCTTTTCCGCCTGGACAGTTTCCAAATACTCAGAGTATTGACCCAAATAACGGCTGATATGCCCTTCTCCTTCAAAGATGAGCAATTCGTTTGCAGTCTTATCGAGGAAATATCGGTCATGGGATACTGAAATAACGACACCCTTGAACTCCTCAATATAATTTTCCAGCACGGTCAGTGTCGCAGTATCCAGATCGTTTGTAGGCTCATCCATCAACAATACGTTCGGTTTTTGCATAAGCAGCTTCAGCAAATACAACCGGCGTTTTTCTCCGCCGGAAAGCTTTGAAATAAGCGTACCGTGGGAGTTAGGCGGGAAAAGGAAACGCTCCAGCATCTGCGCGGCTGAAATGACTTCCCCGGTATTGGTTTCAATCGCTTCCCCCACTTCACGCAAGTACGCGATCATCCTCTTGTTCTCATCCATGCCTTCGTTTTCCTGCGTATAGTAGGCAATGGAGACCGTCTGGCCTTTGATCAACTCTCCGGAGTCGAGCTCAAGCCGCCCCGCCAATATGTTCAGCAATGTTGACTTTCCGCTCCCGTTTTTTCCGGCGATGCCGATTCTTGCTCCCGGTTTGACAAGCAGGGAAAAGTCATTTAAGAGGATCCTGTCCTCGAACCGCTTGGAAGCGTGTTTCAGTTCAAACACTTGTTTACCAAGGCGGCTCGTACCGGTTGAAATGTCAACCTGCTCCTTTGATGGAACCTTGCCAAGCTCACCTTGGAGCGTGTCAAATCGCTGGATTCTCGCCTTCTGTTTTGTTGACCGGGCTTTTGCGCCTCTTCTCATCCATGCGAGCTCCCTGCGATAGAGGTTCCGCCGTTTCGCTTCTGCCGATTGTTCCTCTTCTTCCCGGATCGCTTTCGCCTCGATGAAATCCTGGTAGTTCCCGCTATAGGAATAGAGTTTTCCATGATCGAGCTCGAAAATCCGCGTCGCGACCTGGTCGAGGAAATAGCGGTCATGGGTGACGACGACAACTGATTTCGGGTATTTTCCTAGGTACTCCCCAAGCCAGGCAATGCTTTCAAAGTCAAGATGGTTCGTCGGCTCATCAAGAATGAGCAGATCGGGTGTTTCGACGAGTACCTGCGCAAGTGCCACCCGTTTTTTCTGTCCGCCGGACAACGTATCGACGATTGCATGCGTATCCGAAAGCCCGAGTTTGGATAAAATCGTTTCTGCGTTCGTATATACTTCCCATGCGTTCTCCGCGTCCATCTTTTTCTGCAACTCAAACAAACTATCCTGCAGGGATGCATTTTCCGGGTGTGCCTGCAATTCAGCGACAGTCTTTTCGTATTCCTGCATCAGTTTCACAGCTGCGGCATTGCCCCGGAATACTTGCTCAATCAGCGTCAGGCCCGATACCATTTCCGGATCTTGCGGAAGGTATCCGATCCGGTAGTCCCGCGGGGAGACGAACTGCCCTGCATCCGGTTCATCCCATCCTGCCATCAATTTAAGCAAGCTCGACTTTCCTGTTCCATTCACGCCGATAATGCCGATCCGCTCGTTTTCACCGATATGAAAATCAATCTCCTGGAATAATTGTTTCGTTCCGTACGATTTTGTAATGCTTTCTGCTGAAAATATATTCATCGTGAACCATCCATTCTTCCATTCTATCAGGGTCCGTTACTTCCGCACGCACCCTCTCTTGTTGTTACTATAACATATGTCAATGCCCGATACTTTTCATGCCGCATAAAAAAAGAACCAGATATTGCTTATCCTGGCTCCTTCTCCGTTTCGGCCTGTATGCCGGCCTCTTCCGAGACGATTGATTCATTTTTCTCCTGGAGCCGTTTCAGCTCTTCCATTCTCTGGGGGCTCTCCTCGAAAAACTGGACAAGATCGCCGATCCTGTCAATCGAATTCCAGCTGAGATGATGTTCGATTCCTTCAACATCCTCATAAATGTTCTCTTCCTTGACACCGATGATGGCAAGGAATTTTTCCAGCAAATCGTGGCGCTCCACAAGCCGCTTGCCGATTTTATGCCCCTTTTTCGTCAGGACAAGGCCTCGATATTTCTCATAATCCAGATACCGGTCCCGGTCAAGCTTCTGAACCATTTTTGTAACGGATGACGGATGCACCGCCAGGTTTTCTGCTATATCTGAAACACGGGCGTACCCTTTTTGATCGATCAGCAGGTAAATCTGTTCAATATAATCTTCCATGCTTGGAGTAGGCATAGACCTTCCCTCCCTTGCTATCCATTACAAAAAATTTTACTATACACTGGTCTTTTTAACAAGTTGGTTACTTGTCAGAAAGATATAAATAAACTGAAAGTAAGCGTTATCTACCTAAATATTCCCTTGACTGCATGAAAATTCTGCGGTATAGTGGATTCATCATTAGATGAAATGCTCATGCATTTCCCGAATGATACATTTTTACATGGCAGATGCTGCCGAAGATTTAGGAGGAATAAGAAATATGCAAAACGGTAAAGTAAAATGGTTCAACAATGAAAAAGGCTATGGATTTATCGAAGTAGAAAACGGTGAAGACGTATTCGTTCATTTTTCAGCCATTCAAGGCGAAGGCTTCAAAACGCTTGAAGAAGGCGAAGAAGTCACTTTCGAAATCGTCGAAGGCAACCGCGGCCCGCAAGCTGCCAATGTCTCTAAACAATCCTCACTATAAAAAATGTCAAGGCTGGCTCTCAGAGTCAGCCTTTTTTCATTTCAATTTGTCGCCGAGATGTTTTATCTTCTCCCCAACCGTACACTGGTTCAGGCAAAATTGATGTGCCGTTTTTCTTCCATGTTCAGCCCTCATGTAGCTTTTCAGCAGGCAATCCGTACAATACGTGTCCATAATGCTGTCTAATTCCTTTACGACCTCTGTCCGTCTCATCCGCCGCTTATCCTTGTCCATCCCTGTTGATTGTGCTCAGGATGGTTGTCCCCGCCAGTGCCTGCCCGGCGAGCTTGTCGGCTTCTTTATTACTGTTTCGGCCGATCGCTTCAAATGACGGCTTGATTCCGAGCTCTCCAATTTTCGCTTCAATCCTGTCGAGCCATGCGATCAAGTTTTTCTCATAGCACGGCCATTCTCCCGCAAGCTGTTTCAGCACACCCTGTGCGTCTCCTTTAATCGTGCATGGGACGTGCCGAATGCCTAGCTCTTCCGCGACGGCGAGCGCATTGTAAAGGGCCGCATATTCTGCTTCATTATTCGATTCCATTCCTTCGATTTTCATGTTGGCGCGCGTTCTGTATTCTTCCTTGCCAAGGCGGTAATAAATAGCGATGCCCAGTCCTGCATCACCCGCCGCTTTATCGAAGCTTGCATCAAAGTATATCGTCGGATCCGACGGCATTTCCGCCGCCTTTTTCTTCAGTTTCTCGTATTCCTTCAGCGTCCATTCCTGGCCGAGCTCATCCTGTATTGAAAGATTTGCGAGTCTTCCTGACTTTTCTAAATCACGGATGATGCCGTCTGCTGCCTCTTCCGATAGCCACTCAGACTCGAACGCAACCTTTGCCGTTTTTGGTCCTTTATATTGAACAAGCAATTTTACATTCATTCTTCATTCCCCCTCAACCTTTGAACTTTCGCAATCCAGCCTATATAATTTACTCGATATGAACATGGAACATCCGGTACAGCAATGATTTTTTTAGGCATAATGAAAAATAGCTGCCGGTCAGGAAAGGATGCGACGCCAATGATCGAAGTATATATAGACGGAGCAAGCGCCGGAGATCCGGGCCCAAGCGGTGCCGGCATTTTCATCAAGCATGATGGTGATGCCTTATATTATTCCATTCCACTTGGTACATTAAACAATCACGAGGCCGAATTTACCGCCCTGATCAAAAGCCTAGAAATCTGTCTTGAAAAAGGCTTTTCCGTCATTTCCATCCGCTCCGATTCCACCGCAGTCGTAGACGCTATGGAAAGAGGATATGCAAAGGGAGTCAAATACAGACCGTTGCTGGAGCGTGCGTTGGCACTTTCTGAGCAGTTCGCCTTGTTCTTCATCAAATGGATTCCATCAAAGCAAAATAAAAAGGCGGATGAACTCGCGCGTGAGGGCATCAGGAAAAACTGAAAGGGCGGCCTGTCATACAGGTCCGCCCTTTAGTATTCCTTGCTCTGTCAAAAACTCCGCTGCTTCGCGTCTTGTCTTAATATTCTGCTCTACCAATGATTCCAGCAGTGCCAGATAAAAGCTGCCGTCAAACCGCTTCTGTGTTTTAATCGTCCATTCGATCGCCAGTGAGACGATAAAATCAGAAGCGCCCGTCGACTGCTTGCCAAAATAGATAAAGGAGATCGCATCATCCTTGAATTTAAACCCTTTCGCATCAAGCGACAAAAGGTATTCCTCTAGGCGGAAAGGCCGCCTATCCCTATCCGGTTTGTTTTTCATGCGCGGCTTCCGAACACTTCGTCCGCTGCCGGCTTGTATTTCACGAGGTGATTCCGAACTGTTTTCAGTTCATGCTCCATGACATGCTCGTAAGCAGACTCCGGCACCTCTCCCCACTCGCAAGGATCAATGGCGAATGGAAGCGGGACATCGCATTCAATGGCGGCAAGTTTAAGAGAAAGGTGGAGCATCTCCATATCTTCTGCAATTTTCTTCTGCTGAGCGGGCTTCAGTTCCTCGATATGCTCAAGGACACCGGCAACATTCCCGTATTGCTGGATCAGCTTCAAGGCTGTTTTTTCACCAATTCCTTTTACGCCAGGATATCCATCGCTCGGATCACCCATCAGTGCTTTCACATCAACTAGCTGTTTTGGGCGGATGCCGTATTCTTCCGTGAAGCTTTCCACTGTATAACGGCGGTAATTGCCCATTCCTTTTTGCAGCAATAGAATTTCAATATGGTCATCAAGGATTTGCAGCAGATCCCGGTCGCCGGTGACGACCGTTACTTTGCCGCAGCCGGTCATCTTTTTGCAGATCGTTCCGATGCAGTCATCGGCTTCGAACCCGGCGACACCGATATTCGGAATGCCAAACGCTGTTGTCGCTTCCTTTGCGAGGTCGAATTGCGGCTGCATTTCCACAGGCGGTGCCTGGCGGTTCGCCTTATAGTCTGAATACATCTCGTTGCGGAACGTCACGCTTCCCATATCCCAGCTGACTGCGACATGGGTCGGCTCCACCGTTTCCACCGCCGTCAGCAAGTGGCGCAAGTAGCCTTGGACCGCATTGGTCGGTATTCCTTTTCCGTTGATCATAAAATGGCGGTTGACCGCAGTCGCAAAAAAAGCCCGGAACAACAGGGCCATGCCGTCAATTAACAGCAAATGCTGATTCTTCATTCTGTAAACCAACTCCTCAATCTCACACTCTATAGTACCTATAACCATTATACCATAACAAAAGCGGGCCTGGCCTCCCTTCGTTCAAGGGGAACCAGACCGCTCAGTGTACGTAAACTTATTCCTCAAGTGCTGTACGGATATCCATCCATTCGCCAATCCGGTCGGCGCTTTGCAGGGCATTCAGCCACATGGAGAATTGCTCTGCAACATCGGCCGCCGCCGCATCTTTCGCTTTTTTGAATTCCTCGGCTAAAAATTGTTCATAGTGGGCTTCGATCGTCCTTTGCGCTTCCTGTAAATAGACATCCGCTAACGGAGCGAGCAGTTCCTTCAGCTCCTCTTCCATCTCCTTCTTTTCATTTTTCTCAAAGAAGGATTTTGGGTTTTTGAAGTGACGGAGAGCTTTCCCAAATGTGGAGCGGTCAGTGTCTGTGAACGCCGCTTCAAACTCCGGAACTGCGACCGACTCCGCTTCAACCGAAGCAAAAGTAAGGCTCGGCTGAATGGACTGAAGGTCAGACTGGAGGATTTCCAACTTTTCTTTTAGGAGGCCTCCAGCAAATTTTTCAATCCGTAAGCTTGTCGCACGCATTTCCTGGGCGAAATCATAGCCGCATGACTGAAGCAATTCTTCTAGCGATTGCGGCAAGCCGCTTTTCTGCTGAAGCACCGCAGGGTTGAACGCCTCTTTGAAAAAGTCGGAAAAACGGAGGAAGACGCGCTGCTTCACATAGAAAAGCAGCTCCTTCACTTCTTGCGCCAGTTTTTCCTCCTGCATACGGATGCCTGACTGCCGAATGGCTGCGAGAACGGCTTCGCGCCCGGTCTCATATCCTCGCTTCCTTTCCGCTTTGACGTTTTCATCAAGATTGGCCTGTTCAATCAGTTCATCAAGCAGGCGGATGATCCGTTTATAATCAGCATCAAGCGCTTGAACACTCATTTCCGTCAGATCATTGTCAACAAACTGGGTAAATCCACTGTTGAAAGCATTCATCCCTGATTCGCCGTACCGTTCGGGATCGACGGCAAGTTTGCTCGATACGCCGAATATCCGTGGGAAACGGATGCCGTACCCAGTCAATTGGCTCCGGACGTAGCCGATTACATCGTTTAGTTCCTCTTCATTGTCCGCAAGATCGACCGCATTGACGAGGAAGAACATTTTATCGAGCTCAAACGCATCCTTCACCCGGCCGAGCTGGATAAGAAACTCGCGGTCCGCTTTGGAAAACGCATGGTTGTAATACGTGACGAACAAAATCGCATCGGCATTTTTGATGTAGTCGAATGCGACGCCCGTATGGCGAGCATTGATCGAATCCGCCCCCGGCGTATCGACAAGTGTGATGCCTTTTTCGGTCAGCGGGCATTGATAATACAAATCGATCGACTCGACAAAGCAAGCAGACTCCTCATCCGCCGCATAGGTGCGAAAACCTTCGAGTCCGGTCTCCACTTTTTCGCCAAGCATGCCTGCATATTTACCGAAACCGTTTTGGAAGGCAGATAAAAAGGCAAGATGGACCTTTTCTTTCCCTTCCGCCCTGCTGCCGCTGATCTTGCCGAGGTCAAGTACGGACGCTTCGGAGAGATCAGATGCCCGGGCACCGAACATCTTCAGCGATTCGTTCACATCGGCGAGCATCTGTGCTTCCGCTTTTATCTTGACGACGGCCGTACCATGATGATGGCCTTCCTCCGGCGGCAAAATCCGGTTGATCGCCGCTGTCGTCGGATTTGGGGACACAGGCAGGACCGTTCCCCCAAGCAGAGCATTGGCAAAAGAGGACTTGCCTGCGCTGAATGCGCCGAACAAGGCAATGGTGAAACGGCGGTTCTCCACACGGTCCGCTTTCGCCTCAAGCTGACGGACGAGTCGATCAAACCCTTCCTCTGCCTTGAGCAGCCGGGCTGCATTCCTTGCTTTTTCTACCATCCGATCAGGTGTAATATCCCACTTGCGGATGGCCGCTTCGTCCTCAAATGGAACAGGTTCCGCTTTTTCTCCCGTCTCTACAGCTGCCTTTCCGTCATAGAGCCGAAGCGCCTTGTCATCGGCCGCCCATTCGGCTTGCAGTCCGCCGATCAGTCGCTCTCCATCCCCATCCAACAATGGGCGGATAATTGCCATCCTGTCGAATTCCTCTTGAAGACTCCGGAGTTCCCTCGCAGCATCAGCACCTTTTTCAATAGAGGCCAATTCTGCCCTCGTTCCGGATAGCTCCGCCTCCGTCCTGTTGGCAAGCTGGACAAGAATCTCTGCCTTCCGCTTGTCGCTTTCCGCCAAAGCCAATTTCTTGATTTCTGCTGCGACGTCGTTACAGTAATGAAGCACCGCATCCCCGGTTGCCCCTGCCCCTTTTTTTACTGTCTTTTCAAGCAGCTCTTCCGTCACGCTCACATGGATCGATTGGCAGGCGTGCTGGAGTTCTTCGTTATGGATGCCCGCCTTTTTCAACTGTTCTGAAGCGAGCTGCCGCAAGTGCCAGTCTATTCCGCTCTCCGATTGTTTTTGCACACTTTCGTGAAAAAGAGCGAGCCTCGACTTTCTTTCTTCTTCCGTCTTTTTCCGGTTGAACAGCCACCCGGCTTTAAAGTCGGGCTGCATTGCTTCCAGATAAGATGCGGCAAGCTCCCTCGTTTCAAACGGCATCAGGTAGGCGCTTTTCAACAGCGAAGCCACTTCTTCATCCCAGCCCTTTTCCCATTCGGCCGGTCGGCTTTCCTGCTGGCGTATTTCCTCCTTCAAGGCTGCTTCCTCTACAAGCAAATCCTCGTCTGTCTTGCCGGAGAAGGAATCCAACACAGCACGGCAATCTTCCGATCGGTGCTCCTTTTCTTCCGCAAGCCATGCCGTATGTTCTGCCTCAAGCAGGCTGCATGCAGCTTCCACCGTCTGCCTGATCCATTCTTCCTTATGGGCAAAAGCATTTTCAATCAGTGCTTTCACTTCCCGGAATTGGTTGCCGGGCTGCTGCGGTTTTTTCAGCGAAGTGAAAAAGATCCCTTCCGGATGAACATCCCAGGAAGCAAAGGACTTTGTGACAGACTCCCTGAATGAATCGAAGGACAACTCGGCATCCCGGTGTTTGTCGATCTGGTTGATGACGAGGTAGAGCCGGACCCCGTGTGCGAGCAAACTTTTCGTATACGTGAAATTCAGCTCGGACATCACATGGTTGTAGTCCATCACATAAAAGACCGCATCGGCCAAATGGAGCGCTGATTCGGTGGAAAGCCTGTGCGCATCATCCGTTGAGTCCACCCCCGGCGTATCCATGACCGTTACGCCTTTCGGAAGCTCGGAATCGGTTCTGCCGATCTCAATTTCTGTTACCTCTCCGTTTTTGCAGTACTGCTGGACCGCATCAAATGAAACCCCCGCTTCAAACAGGACAGGCGGTTCTTCACTGAAAAAGACTTTCGCATATTCCTCTTCGGCATGAAGCAGCTTGACGATATTTGCGCTCGTCGGAATTGGGCTGGACGGGAGTACGTGGTCGCCTGTCAACGCATTGATCATGGACGACTTCCCAGCTGAGAAATGTCCGCTGAACGCAAGGGCAAATTCCTGGTTCATAATTTTTCTGACGAGTTTCTCCGCTTTGCCGGCCCGCTCCGCATCGCCGTTTTGACGGAAATGCTGCAAAAGCGGCAGCACCCGTTCAAGCTGTTTCTCCATTTCTATGTCGTTCACCAACGTTTTCATGATGCTGCATGACCCCTCATCTATTTTTGACTATGTTTTCAGTTAAATAACAGGAAAGCGGCCTCCATTGAACGGCCGTCTTCTGGATACGATTTCAATTATACACCAGAAAACTGTATGCACCTAGATGGATTTTTACTAGCTCGCCAAGTGAAAATGTGCAGCTGTTTTGATTACTTTTCCAGGTCGCTGGCTTATGTTTGTATAAAATAACAGATAACAGGATGGCACGGTTAATCTTCTTAGATTGATAAAACTTACTTGCAGTATTCTTCCTGGTGCATTCCCCTCGGATTAAGCGCAGCCCATTTTTTCAAATTCGGTATGCCCGTTCTTTTTCTTTCACCACAAAAATCTCTCTAATAAGTGCTCCAATCAATGCTGCATTAGCAATAAGGGCGATAAGGTTCAGTATCTTTAGAAACAAGACGGGAGAGTATAAGATCAACAGACTTTCGGGTATCATATTTAAGCCAAGGATAACAGAGTAAAAGACTAGTTTCGCAGATGAATTTCTTTTTGCCATCCAACTTCTTTCATCCTTCCTTATAATGACTAGCATGTGAGCGCACTCTAATTTGAATGTTAAGCCGCAAGATGCTGTGACCCTCTTCCTTTATTGTGGGAAATCAACTTCTGCCATACTAATTATTTTTTTGGCACTCGTGTCCATGCCTCTTTTCTGATCTTCGCTTCTTTTAAATAATTAATGTAATTTCCGGTTCCTTCGATTGCAGACACGGCAATAATCGCCCATTCAACAGGGGAAACATCGGTAAGTGAGTCCTTGCCGTAAAAAAGGGTGAAGACGGTAATCAGTCCATATAGAAAAGCCTTTGAAAAATATTCCCATATCGGTGAATACGTATCCAAATCGATTCGTTTATAAATTTTATCGAAGAGTAAAGCAATGCCCAACACAAATACCAAGGTAACAACTATTTCCATATTTACATGATCCTCCAATAAAATTCTACCATACTATCATTTTCAGGAAATCTGTTTTTTCGTTCTATTCGACTTTTTCTTTTCAAGCACCTCTTGCTGCCCAGAAAAAAAGTTTGGATTTGCTCCAAACTTTTTCTCTTCTTATTATATTGTATCAAATCATCCTCTTTGTCCATGCCGGATTCATCACTTTATTTCAGCCGGGATACTCCGTATGCTCCCGCAGTGCCGCTTCTTCCTGAGGAATGCGAATTCGTAAAATAATTTGATTCAGCACGAAGAAAAGGATGGCCGTGATGTACGCATTGAAAAGAAGAGGGATGACGATCAGTTCGACGGTCACAATCCAATAATTCGGATGCTTCACGTATTTGAACGGTCCGCGGTCGACAGGTTTGGCGCCGGGCAGGACGATGATTTTTGTGTTCCAATATTTCCCGAGCGACGCAATGACCCAGATCCTTCCTGCCTGGGCGGCGATGAATAGCACGAACCATAATGGCCAGACCGGGCTGAGCGTCCGGTGAAAAATGAAGATTTCCCCGAGGAGGACGATAAAAAAGGACGCATGGATGGCAACCATCGCAGGGTAATGTGACTGGCCGTATTCAATCGCCCCTTGGCTTTTCATCCACTGCTCATTCCTTCTCGCAATAACAAGTTCCGATAATCTCTGGACAATAATAAAAATGAGGACGAGCCAGCCGATCATGGTGCCTCCCACCTTACAAGCAGAAGCTCGGAACTGAAACCAGGACCCAGTGCTGCAATCATACCGTATTCGCCTGCAGCAACCTCCTTTTCGAGGAACCTGTCTAGCACAAAGAGTACGGTCGGTGAAGACATATTGCCGTATTCGCTCATCACCCTTTTGGAACAGGCTGTCTGTTCGGCTGTGAGGCCGAGCGAGTGCTCGTACGCATCAATCACCTTTTTACCGCCTGGGTGGGCAATGAAATGGCGGATATCCGCTTCTTCTATGCGATGCTTCTCCAAAAAAGCCGACCATTGAGGGGCGAGCCAGCTTTCCACGATGTTCGGTATGCTTTTGGAAAAGACGACATACAGCCCATTGTTCTTAATGTCCCAGCCCATGACGTCAAGAGAATCGGGCATAAGGCTGGAGAACGTATCGATGATCACTGGCTTCGCCCCGCTGGCCCCTTCGCTGACTGCGGCTTCTTCTCCGCATACAAGCACAGCAGCAGCTCCGTCGGCGAAAAGCGAGGTGCCGATGATGTTGCTTTTTGTCAGGTCATCCTTTTGGAAGGTGAGGCTGCATAGCTCAACAGCGACGACCAATACTTTTGCCTTCGGATGTGCCTTGCAATAGTCGAATGCGCGGGATAGGCCGCCGGCTCCCCCGGCACAGCCAAGTCCCCAGATCGGAATCCTCTTCGTATGTAAAGAAAAAGGAAGCTTATTCATAATTCTCGCTTCAAGGCTTGGCGTTGCGAGCCCCGTCGTGCAGACCATGACAATCGCATCGATCTCTTCGTAAGGCACGCCTTTCCCCAAATGGGGCGACCCGAGGCAATTTTCAATCGCCTTGATGCAAAGAGGAACAGCAGTCTCGATAAACGCCTCGTTCTTCTCTTCAAAGCTGTGCTCTTCTTGATACCAGTCCATATCTTTCGCAAAATGTCGTTTCTCAATTTCTCCGTTTTGAAACACTTTAAGCAGGCGATCGATATCCCGGACAGACCCGGCAAAAAGCTGCCGGACAAATTCCATCGTCTCCTCCTGCGTAACGGCCTGTTCCGGTACGGCCAATCCCGTGGACATAATTCGGGCCATAGTCCCATCATCCTCTCTTAGCACGATCGTCAGAAATAGTATCCAGTCGCTATAGTATACCCAAACTGGCAACCGGGCTAACTACCGGCCGGCTAAAAGAGAATCGGAACATATAATATGGAAGAAACGGGTTATTCCGCTTTTTTCAGTTTTTCAATCGTTTCAAAAAATCCAGGGAATGAGATGCCGATCGCCTCTGTGTTTCTGATCACGGTTTCCCCTTCTGCCAGACAAGAAGCAATCGCGAGCATCATGCCGATCCGGTGATCGCCATGGCTGTCAACCTCCGCCCCGTGAAGCGGCGTTTTCCCGGTGATCTTCATGCCATCTTCGGTCGCTTCAATGTTTGCACCCATTTTTTTGAGTTCATTCACGACCGTATCAATCCGGTTTGTTTCCTTCACTTTCAGTTCGGCGGCATCCTTGATGATGGTCACGCCTTCTGCCTGTGTTGCCGCTAATGCCAAAATCGGAATTTCGTCAATCAGCCGGGGAATAATGTCCCCGCCGATTTCCGTCCCTTTTAAAGAAGAGTAGTGGATTGAAATATCGGCTGCCGGCTCTCCGTCTTCATTGCGGACATTTTTGATTTCCGTCTTGGCTCCCATTTCCTTCAAAACATCAAGGACTCCCGTTCTTGTTGGGTTAATGCCGACATTTTCGATTGTAATCTGGCTTTCCGGCAAGATGGCTGCCGCCGACAGGAAAAAGGCCGCTGACGAAATATCTCCGGGCACATCGATTTTGGTTCCTTTTAAAGACTGATGGCCTTCGATTGTACTCGTTCTTCCTTCGACGGTTACATTACAGCCGAATTCCCGTAGCATTCTTTCGGTATGGTCACGGGACGTCTCCGGCTCCGTAACGGAGGTCGAGCCGCTTGCTTGCAAACCCGCGAGCAATACTGCCGATTTTACTTGTGCGCTTGCGACCGGGGAATGGTAATCAATGCCTTGCGCATTTCCTCCCCTGATGCTGAGCGGCGTATATTTGCCGTTTTCTCGCCCTTCAATCTTTACACCCATCATCTTCAAAGGATCCGTTACCCTCGCCATCGGCCTTCTTGCAATTGAGTCATCTCCTGCGATTACCGTATGGAATGGTGTATTTGCGAGAATACCGAGCATCAGCCGGATCGTTGTGCCCGAATTTCCGACATCAAGCGCTTCTTTCGGCTCGCTCAGCCCTGCAAAACCTTTTCCTTCGATCACTGCGCGTGTCCCTTCCTGAGTAATGCTGACTCCAAGCTTTCGGAAACAATCGATCGTCCGGAGACAGTCATCGCCTGTCAGCAAGCCTTCCACAATTGTCGTTCCTTCTGCAACGGAACCGAACATGATTGCCCGATGAGAAATGGATTTGTCTCCTGGAACTGTAATTGTTCCCTGTAGGCCAGCCGTCTTTTTAGCAGCTTTTTGCATGACTTTTCCCCCTTCTAAAAACTGAGATAGGTCTCATACCCTTGTTCTTCAAGTTCTGTTTTCGCCATCTCGCGATCTTCCTCTGTTTGGAAGCTGAGCCTAAGCACACCGTACACATCTTCCCTTGCTTCGATGATGCGGATATTTGTCAAACTAATATTCGCCTTCGCGAGCAAAGTCGTTACGTCCGAGATAACCCCCGGCTTGTCGAGTACGTCGACATAGAGATCATAAAACGAGGTGATCGCCCCTTTTGCCCGGACAGGCAGGCCGTCACGGAACCTTTTTGCTCCTGAAAAATAATGGAGAAGGTCGTTTTCATCCTTATTAAGAAGTTCTTTGACAAATGTCATTTCTTCCATCCATTCATCAAGAAGAAAACGCAATTCTTCCTTATTATGAAGAACGATATCCTTCCACATTTCCGGACTGCTCGAGGCGATTCTCGTAATATCCCGGAAGCCGCCCGCCGCCAGCCATTTCACTTTTTCGTTCTGGCCGGCGTGCGCCTCCACCCTCCTGACAAGACTTGCTGCGACAAGATGGGGAAAATGACTGACGATGCCCGTCACCTTATCATGTTCATCGGCTGCCATTTCAATGAAATTTGCCTTCGTCCCACTCAGCCACTCTTTCAATTCCTCGACCTTTTCAACCGGAGTGCCAGGTAGTGGAGCAATCACATAAAAAGCATTTTCGAACAGATGAGCCTTGGCGCTTCCCGGTCCGCCTTTATGCGAACCGGCCATCGGGTGTCCGCCGATGAACAAGATCCCTTTTTCCTGCAGAGCTTTCGCGCTTTTTAATATTCTCGCCTTTGTACTCCCAACATCGGTGACAATTACCGATTCCTTCAGACGGAGCTTGCTCAGCCTGCTGATGAACGTCTCTGCCTTATCGACGGGGCAGGCAAGAATAATCAGGTCTGCCCTTTCTGCTTCGCCATCAGGATCTTCCGTGCACTCATCGATAATGTTCAGTTTCTGTGCAAGCATGCAGTGCTCCTTGTTGGCATCAAAGCCGACAATCCAGGGATCATGCTCTTTACGGATTGCTAATGCGACGGAGCCGCCGATCAGGCCTGTGCCGATCAGCAATATACGTTTCTTGTTTTTCATGATTTCTCAACGCCAATCCTATGAATGTTCAGTATTTGGGTTAACCCGCAGTATGATTATCTATTATGATTTTACAAGCATCATTTGCTCAAGCAGTGAGAGAAGGCCGTCATTTTCTTCGGCGGTGCCGACCGTAATCCGGATACCGGACGGAAACGGTCTGACGATCCATCCGTGTTCAAGCAAGTATTGCGCTGCATCAAAGCTTGATTTCTCGGGGATGTCGATAAAAATGAAGTTGCCCTCCGACGGATAAAAGTTGATGTGATGAGCCTCACAGAATGCATAGCATTTTTCCAGTTCCGCCCTGTTTTTCGCTGCCGACTCTTGAATGAATGATTTGTCTTGTAAAGCTGCCTCCGCAGCAGCTTGAGCGACTGCTGACGTATTGAATGGCAGCCTCGTCACTTCCAGCTTGCGGATCAGTTCCGCATTGCCGATTCCGTAGCCGATCCGCAGAGCGGCAAGGCCGTATGCTTTTGAAAACGTCCGCATAACGAGCAAATTCTCATATGAAGGAAGCAGGGACAATGAATCCGGGAAATCCGCGGCAGCTGCATATTCGGCGTATGCTTCATCGAGAACGACGAGCACGTGGTCCGGCACTACCTGAAGGAAGGAGACGAGCTCTTCTTCACCGATGTATGTCCCGGTCGGATTATTTGGATTGCAAATCCAGACGAGCTGCGTATTGGCATCAATTTGGGCTGCCATTTCTGTCAGGTCGTGCTTTCCATCCTTCAGCGGTACCGCACGGATATCGGCGTTTTCAATGACCGCGTGATGCCGGTACTGCGGGAATGTGTTCTCTGCCATGACGACGTTTGTATTCGGACTTAGCAGGGCCCTTGAGATCATTTGAATCAATTCATCGAGCCCGCTTGAAAAAACAAGATTTTCCGGAAGGACTCCTTTGTCAGCGGCAACGGCTTCGCGCAGCCTCTGGGCAGCCCCGTCCGGGTAGATGGCAAAGCTCGAAATCGCTTCTTGTGCCGCTTTCTGTGCAAGAGATGAACAGCCATAAGGATTCTCATTGGATGCCAATTTCACGACCTGTTCAAGCTGGTATTCCTTTTTCACGTCTTCCGATGATTTTCCCGGCACATAGGCCTGAAGGCTGAGGAGCTGTTCTTTTACTCTCATTCGGATCCCGTCCTTTATTTTAGTTTAATATTAAAATTCTCTTGCGTACTTGCGATGTTGATCGATCTGTTCCCGGATCGCTTCTATCCGGTCGCTGCCGAACTGTTCCAAAATGGCGGTTGCTGCCTCCCAGGCAATCACAGCCTCCGCGACGACGCTTGCTGCCGGGACGGCACAGCTGTCAGAGCGTTCGATGCTTGCCTTGAACGGTTCCTTCGTGTCGATGTCAACGCTCTGGAGCGGTTTATACAATGTCGGGATCGGCTTCATGACGCCGCGGATGACAATCGGCATCCCAGTCGTCATTCCGCCTTCGAACCCGCCGGCATTGTTCGTTCTTCTCGTATATCCTTTTTCTTCGTCCCAGAGAATCTCATCATGGACTTCACTTCCCGGCCTGTGCGCCGCTTCAAAGCCGATGCCGATTTCCACGCCTTTGAAAGCATTTATGCTCAGCATCGCCGCACCGAGTTTCGCCTCGAGCTTGCGGTCCGCTTGGACATAGCTTCCGACTCCGACTGGCATTCCTTCGATGATCACCTCAACAATGCCGCCGATTGAGTCTCCGTTTTGCTTCGCCTCGTCAATTGCCCTCATCATTTTTTCTCCGGCCTCTTCATCAAGACAGCGAACAGGTGATGCCTCTGTCCTCTCCTGAAGATCATCAATCGATGTATACTCCGTCTTTTCAGCCCGGATGCCGCCGATTTCCAATACATGGCCGCCAACCTTTATGCCAAGCTCCGAAAGAATCCGTTTGGCAACTGCTCCGGCTGCCACGCGCACTGTCGTTTCCCTTGCCGATGAGCGCTCGAGCACATTCCGCATATCGCGATGCCCGTATTTAATGGCACCGTTAAGGTCGGCATGCCCCGGACGCGGGCGTGTGATTTTACGCTTGACCTCCTGGATCTCCTCTTCAGAAAGCGGCTCTGCTCCCATGATTTTCGTCCAATGTTTGTAGTCATCGTTTTTTACCACTAGCGCAATCGGGGAACCGAGCGTTTCTCCATGACGTACCCCGCTTGTAATTTCAGCTGTATCCTTTTCGATCTGCATTCTTCTGCCGCGGCCATAGCCCTTCTGCCGCCTTGCCAGTTCTTCATTCACCATCTCAGCCGTCAGCGATAATCCTGCCGGAACCCCTTCAATGATCGTCATCAATTGGGGGCCGTGCGACTCCCCTGCAGTTAAGTATCTCATCTCCATCTTCCTCCTTAAAAATACAAAAACGTCCCTGCTGTAATAGCAGGGACGAAGTTTATCGCGGTACCACCCTAATTGCGGAACACATGGCTCCGCCTCTTCATTGATCATATAACGGCCGGGCGCCGTCTTTCCTTATGAGCCCGAGAACGGGAGTTGGGGAAAGAAGCTCGGGGAGCGTAATTCACTAGGCAAATTTGTGCTGATTCACACCGTCCATCAGCTCTCTGGATTAACAAGAAAATGCCGCTACTGTGTCCCGTCATTGCTTATCGCTTTATAATATTACGTTCAATTTTAACCACAATCGATCATCTTTGTAAAGACCATTTTTCTTATTTTTCGGAAAAGAATTATTTTCATCCGACTGAAAGCCGCTAGTGGAGCGGACTTTCAACAAGAAAATATTCACAATCTTTCAAAGCATTTGTAAAACAAACGAAAAAGCTATTGACTTTTGTTCTGGCGTCCTCTAATGTGTTGAACTATAAACAAAAATCCTTTCATACACACTTTAAAGCGTTGAAGCGCTAAAATCAAGTATAATAGATTGGCAAGTTCGCTTCAACGGGATGTATGAACTGAAAAAACAAGGAGGGCTTACGTTGTCAGAACTTGAATCATTGCGAAAAGACATCGAAGAGATTACGCTAAAAATGCTGGAGCTGTTGAATGAACGGGGTAAGGTTGCCCAGGAAATCGGAAAACTAAAAGAAATGCAGGGCACAAAACGCTTTGATCCTGTCCAGGAAAGAAAGCTGCTTGACATGATAGCAGAAAACAACGAAGGCCCTTTTGCCACTTCTACGGTACAGCATATTTTCAAACAGGTGTTCAAAGCGAGCCTAGAGCTGCAAAAAGACGATAACCGCAAAGCGCTGCTCGTTTCTCGGAAAAAGAAGCCGGAGAATACGATTGTCTCCATCAACGGAGAAAACATCGGCGACGGTCAAACTCACTTCATCATGGGACCATGTGCGGTTGAGAGCTTCGACCAAGTTAAGCTTGTCGCCAAGGCGATGAAGCAGCAAGGTCTTACACTTATGCGCGGCGGTGCTTACAAGCCACGCACCTCTCCTTATGATTTCCAAGGACTCGGGCTTGAGGGATTGAAAATCCTGCGCCAGGTTGCGGACGAGGAAGGACTCTCGATCATCAGTGAGATCCTCAATCCGAATGATATCGAAACAGCACTGGACTACGTGGATGTAATCCAAATCGGTGCGCGCAACATGCAAAACTTCGAATTGCTTAAAGCTGCTGGCGCTGTGAAAAAACCTGTGCTGCTTAAACGCGGCCTGTCTGCGACAATCGAGGAATTCATGTATGCAGCGGAATACATCCTTGCCCAAGGCAATGAAGAGATCATTCTTTGTGAACGCGGCATCCGCACATACGAAAAAGCGACACGGAACACACTCGACATCTCCGCTGTGCCGATCTTGAAAAAAGAGACGCATCTGCCTGTCGTTGTTGACGTGACCCACTCCACAGGACGGAAAGACCTGCTCCTCCCTACTGCACGCGCAGCGATCGCGATCGGCGCCGATGCAGTCATGGCTGAGGTGCATCCAGATCCAGCCGTCGCCCTGTCCGACTCAGCCCAGCAAATGGACATCGAACAATTCGGCGAATTCATGAAAGAAGTTAAAGATTTCGCAAAACTGGTCAGCAAACAGCCGGTTGAAGCGTAAATCGAGATTCCTATAAAAAACAGGCGGGCTGTCCGGAAAGTCAGTGAAAACTGATTTTCCAGGCAGCCCGCTTTTTTTGTTTTTAAGGTGATATATAGTTTTTTCGGGGCTGCCCTGGCTTTCGACTCCGGAAGAGTTCGAAATTCGTTTTTTCAGGTGTCTATCCCCCTCTTTGGCACCGAAAGATTTCGAAATTCCTTTTCTTCAGGTGTCTATCCCCCTCTTTAACACCTGAGGAAAAAGAAAAACCATTACTTTAGGTATCTATCCTTGAAATTGTCAAAACATCATCAATGGATCCCAATCTCCAATTAGGAAATCAAAAAGCAGGAGAAGAAAAACGATCCGTTTTTCTTCTCCTGCTGTATTAGGAATTTATTAAGCAGATTGTTTCTGCTCCTGCAATGTTGCTGCTTTTTGTCTTCTTGGCAGCATGTTGAAAATGATGTTCAGGAAGATGGCTGTCAGGCTTCCGGCCACGATGCCGTTGCTCGTCAGGATGCTCATTCCTTTTGGCAGCTGTGCGAATAAATCGGGTACGACTGTAACGCCGAGGCCGATTCCAATCGAACAAGCGACAATCAGGGAGTTTTCCTGTGATTCGCCAATTACCTTGCTCAGCATTTTGATCCCCTGTGAGACAACCATGCCGAACATCGCAATCATTGCCCCGCCAAGGACCGGTGTTGGAATAATTGTCGTCACGGCACCAATTTTCGGTACGAGCCCAAGCGCGATCAGCAAACCACCCGAAATGAAAATGACCTTTCTCGTTTTCACACCCGATAATTGAATCAGACCTACGTTTTGTGAAAAAGTCGTATAAGGAAACGCGTTGAAAAGCCCGCCGAGCACACTTGCAAGCCCCTCAGAGCGGTATCCTCTCGATAAGTCTTTTTCGGTCAGCTTTCGGTCGGTGATATCGCCAAGTGCGAAGTACACTCCTGTTGACTCAACGAGGCTGACCATAGCGACAAGTGTCAAGGTCAAGATGGCCGGCCATTCAAAAGTCGGCGTGCCAAAGTAGAAAGGCTTCACCATATGAACCCACGCCGCCTCTGCGACAGGCTGGGAATCGACCATACCGGCGAGCGCCGCGGCAATCGTTCCGAAAACAAGGCCGAGCAAAATGGAAATCGCCCGGATAAAACCGGTAAAGAAGCGATAAAGCAAAATGATGAAAAACAGCGTGCCGAATGCAAGCGAAATATTTGCGACGGATCCGAAGTTTGCCGCTCCTTGTCCGCCAGCCATGTTGTTGATCGCAACCGGGATAAGCGTAATCCCGATAATGGTCACGACAGAACCAGTGACAACCGGTGGAAAGAACCGGACGAGCTTACCGAAAAAGGTGCTGATCAGCACGACAAAAAGTCCGGAAGCAATTACCGCACCATAGATGGCACTGAGTCCATACTCTTCCCCGATCGAAATCATTGGAGCGACAGCGGTAAAGGTACAGCCGAGCACAACGGGCAAGCCGATGCCGAAGTAGCGGGTGCGCATTGCCTGAAGGATGGTCGCAATTCCGCACATGAAAATATCAATCGACACCAAATACGTCAGCTTCTCTCCGGTAAGACCCATGGCAGCACCGACTATTAGCGGAATTAGTACAGCCCCGGCATACATCGCGAGCACATGCTGGATCCCAAGCGCCGTCAGCTTCATCTTTGATTTCATGCGGTTACCTCTTTAGCAAATGCGACCTTGCCGTCCGCAAGCGATTCGATAATCGCCAACGATTCTACCCGAATGCCTTTGTCGCGAAGCAGCTTTCCGCCTTCCTGGAAACCTTTTTCGATGACGATGCCGATTCCGGCAGTATTTGCTTGTGCCTGATCGACAATATCCATCAACCCGAGAGCAGCCTGTCCATTCGCCAGAAAATCATCGATGATCAGGACCGTATCGTTTTCATCCAAAAAAGATGAAGATATGCTGATTTCGCTTTCCTCTCTTTTCGTGAACGAGTACACCTTTGCCGAATAAAGACCGTCCGTCAATGTGAGGGATTTGCGTTTTCTTGCAAAAACGACCGGGACGCCCAAATAAAGGCCTGCCATGACAGCCGGCGCAATACCGGAAGACTCGATAGTGACGATTTTCGTAATGCCGCTGTCGGCAAAAAGCCGGGCGAACTCCTTGCCCATTTCCACCATCAGCTGCGGATCAATTTGGTGATTCAGGAAAGAGTCCACTTTCAAAACAGTATCGGACAGTACTTTCCCTTCTCTTACGATGAATTCCTGCAATAGCTCCATATAGCTTTCCCCTTTCGTTTTCTGCCGATGGGCATAAAAAAATAAGCCCAAAGACAGTTGCATCCATCATTATGAGTGGAGCAATGTCCTTCGCTTATCGACGAAAGGATTTGAAAAGCCCATCAATCCGTGCTGTTTCCACCAAAAGGAAACAAGCCCCGATGATTATGAGACTTTCATTGCTCACCCATAGTCGGTCCGTTCACGGCGGACCGGTAGAAACTCGCAGGCCATATTCCTGCGATTATATGAGTGAATGCGATTAGAATAGTTTCATTATACCACCGGGGACTGTTTTTTCAACAAATTTCTGCGAAAATCGTCATGCTCGGTCAAGTTGGTAAACGTTCGAAAATTTCGCTTTTAAATACTCGATCAGATGACTGGCATTGAGACCTTCGCCGGTCGCCGCTTCAATAATTTCCAGCGGCTTTTTCAATCTTCCGTAGACATGGACTTTCTCGTTCAGCCACTGTTTGACCGGCTGGAGATCGCCTTCCTTAAGCAGCTGATCATAGTTCGGCAAGTCTTTCACCATCGCATTTTTCAGCTGGGCTGCATACATATAGCCGAGTGCATAGGACGGGAAGTAGCCGAAGTCGCCGCTTGACCAGTGGATGTCCTGCAGCACGCCTTCCCCGTCATTTTCAGGCCTGATGCCCAAATATTGCTCATATTTATCGTTCCAGATCCGCGGCAGATCCGTAACCTCGATCTCATCGCTGAACAGCGCCTTTTCAATTTCATAGCGGATGATGATATGGAGTGCATATGTAAGATCATCTGCCTCAATCCTGATCAGCGAAGGCTTTGCCTCATTGATGGCACGATAAAAATCGTCTAAAGAGACGTCCGCAAATTGGTCAGGCGCATACTTTTTCAGAAGCGGGTAATTATGGACCCAGTAATTTCGATCTCGTGCCACAATGTTTTCGTAAAATAATGATTGGGATTCATGAATACCCATCGATGTGCCCGTGCAGAGCGGTGTGCCGAAAAGCTGCTTGGATATATTTTGCTCGTAAAGCGCGTGGCCTCCCTCATGGATCGTGCCGAAAATCGCCATCCGGAAATCATTCTCGTCATAGCGGGTCGTTATCCTTACATCGCCGGGATTCAATCCGATTGCAAACGGATGGACCGATTCATCGAGTCTGCCGGAATCGAAATCATAGCCCATCCCTTTAAGCAGCTCTACGCTGAAATCAATCTGTGTCTTCTTCGGAAAATGGCCGAACAAGAAGGATGTTTCCGGTTCCTTGCCCTCTTCCTGGATTTTCTTGACGAGCGGTACGATTGCATCCCGGAGCTCGCCAAAAACTTTGTCGACAAGCTGGACTGTTACACCCGGTTCATATTGGTCAAGCAGCGTATCGTATGGATGGGCATCATAGCCCCAGTATCGAAGGAACCGCTTCGTAAAGTCAACGAGTTTTTCAAGATAAGGTTGAAACAGGCTGAAATCAGATTTTTCTCGTGCCGTTTCCCACACATGTTCCGCTTCGGATTTGAGAACCACAAATTCCTCATATTCATGGGCAGGAATCTTCTTGTTTCTCTCGTACTCCTCTTTGCTCACTTCCAAAATCCGTCTCGTCTCTTTGGAGAGATTCGAGGCATGCGGGGCTAAGCTCGCGATGAAAGCTGCCATTTCCTCAGAGGTGGACATATTGAACACTTCAGAAGACAGCATCCCGATTACCTGCGAACGTCTGGAAACGCCATTTTTCGGCGCGCCGGTCCGAAGATCCCAATAAATCAATGATAGCGCTTCCTCGTAAGCGGTCATTTTCTTCACATATTGCAAAAATTCTCTCTCAATCTCTAGATGTTGTTCTGCCATAGCCATCCTCCCTTTCCATCTGAGTGTACCACAAACTGGGAGGAAAGTACTTTACCGAAGCAAAAAAATAAACAGATTCTTCTCTCATTAAATCGCCGGGTTCTATGAACTATCTATCATCATTCAGCATATGGCTGGCAGCTTTAGTAAGGCTTTTATTTTCCGCTAACATTAAAGAGAATCCAAAGGAGCATTTGGAAGAACTTTACATCCTTGCTCTCGACTCCATGATGGAGATGGATCAAGCATTAAATCACGAAATGGAATTCATCGCGATTGATATGAGTAATTTTGATGGAATAAACGAGGAGGAGAAACAAGCGATTTTACATAATTTTAAGGATAAATATAAGGTTGAGGCCATAGATGCGACAATGGATGAGCTGACAGAAGCAGGCCATTTCAACCAGGATACTCTGGCATTGGCCGGTGTACTTCTCACGATTGAGAAGGTTGACATTACATTTAACAAAAATGTTATATTCGAAGGCTCGAAATTCAAGTCGGGGACAGGGGCGATTGGTGTAGAGAGCACCGTCCATTATACAAATGGAAAATGGGAAATAAAAGAGTCGAATTTGACTTGGATAAGCTAAACAAAAATGAACAAAGAGGTGCAGTTTGCACCTCTCAGGCTGTAGACAAACTCCAGAAATTCAGGAGTTTGCCTACAGCCTTTTTTCTTTTACAATGGAAGTATTATTTGAAAAAGTTGATTTCCGCTACGGATGGACGCTTTCCGCGGGCACGGCTCCAGCCGCTTCCCTCGCT